>CALMHV010000030.1 GCA_937863905.1 uncultured Bacillota bacterium | reverse complement strand
GTTCTCGGGGGAGACGTCACGGCCGGTCTGCGCCAGGCTGTCCGGGGACTGGAGATGTCTTTGGGGCTCTCCGCCGGCGGTCTCGCCTGGGACCGGATGATGGCCGCCTCGAGCGCCGCCGGTGGTCTGCGCATGAGCGTCCACGGACTGGTCTACGACATGACCGTGCGCGCCGCGCGGGAGGCGGCCTTGGGCGCCGGCGCCATCCTCGACCTCGTGACCGCCGGGGAGATGGGGCCGGGCGAGGTCGAGGCCTTGCGGAAGACACGACCAGGTATCATCCTCCTGGCCGGTGGGGTGGAGGGCGGAGACCGCGCGGTCATCCTTCACAACGCCCGGACCATCGCCGCCGCGGGCGTGAAGGCGCCGGTGGTCTACGCCGGCAACAGCGGGGCCAGAGGCGAGGCCGTGGCCATCCTGGAGGCCGCGGGTCTGGCCGTCAAGGTCGTGCCGAACGTCTACCCGCGCCTGGACCACCTCGATATCGAACCGGCCCGCCGGGCCATCCAGGACGCTTTCGAGGAACACATCGTGGTCGCCCCGGGCATGGAGCGCGTCCGAGAGATGGTCGGAGGCACTATCTGGCCCACTCCGGGCGCGGTGATGGAGTCGGCCGTGGTCCTAGCCGAACGGTTGGGCGACCTCGTGGTCATCGACGTGGGCGGGGCGACCACCGACGTCCACTCCGTGACCGACGGTTCGACCGAGATGAGCCGAATCCAGATCCACCCGGAGCCGCGGGCCAAGCGGACGGTCGAGGGGGACCTCGGCGTCTACGTCAACGCGGCCAACGTCGTGGACCTGGCGGGCGAGGAGGAGGTCGCCGCGTACATGCGGGACCTCTCTGGGGCCGCGTCCGACGCGGCCACCGTCCGCCGCCTCCTGGAGGAACTCCAGCCGCTTCCGACGGAGGCCATGGAGGACGACGCCCTGACCTTCGTGCAGGCCCTGACCTGTATCGCCGCGGAGACGGCCCTTCTGAGGCACGCCGGTCGGCTCCGCCACCTCTTCGGTCCCAGTGGGCGGGTCGCCGTCGCCGAAGGTAAGGACCTGACGGAGGTCGAATGGCTCATCGGGACCGGGGGACCTCTCACGCGCTACCCCCGCTCTTTGGACATTCTCTCCAGGCTGGCCGGCCTGGCACCGGGGGCCGCCGAGGCCCGCAGCCGTCGGGCCGACGGCCGGCTGAGGGTATCGGCCTTGGGGAGTGGGGGCCCGGCCGGCCAATATCTCCTGCCCGGCCGGGGCGCCCGGCCGAGGCTCGACACCAGGTACGCCATGGCCGTTCTCGGCGTCCTTCACCACGAGTACCCGGAGGCGGCTGAGACTTTGCTCGTCCAGGGTTTTGGAGGTGCTTGGCCACGTCCCAAGGGCTCCCCGCTCCCAGACTTGTCATAGACCTCGGCAAGCTCAGGCACAACGCCGGCGTCATCACCGGCTGGTGCCGAAAGGCGGGTATCGAGGTCCTCGCCGTGACCAAAGGGGTGAGGGGCGACCCCCGGGTCGCCCGGGCCGTCCTGGCCGGGGGCGCGGCGGGTCTGGCCGAGTCGCGACTGCCGAACCTCCGCGGTCTGCAGGATTTGCGTACCGCCAGGGGCCACGCTGGGCGGCGGCCCCGTTTCTTGCTTCTGCGGGCCCCCTCGCCGGCGCAGGCCTCCGAAGCCGTGAGTCTTTCCGATGGCGTCCTTTGCGCCAGCGCCGGCACCGCGGAGAGTCTGGCCCAGGCCGCCGCTTCCGTGCGGCCGGGCCGGCCCTACCATGTCTTCGTCACCGTCGATCTCGGGGACTTGCGCGAAGGGGTCCTGCCGGAAGAACTCACGGGAACCGCCGTCGCCATGGACCAGCGGATGGCCGCGGCCTCCGGCGAGCCCGACCCGGCCAGGCGGGCGCACGTCGCCGGCCTGGCCACCAACCTCGCCTGCCTGTGCGGGCTCATCCCGACCCGGGCGCACCTGGCCGAACTCGTGACCCTGGCCCGCGCGGCCGGGGAGGCTCTGGACCGGAGGCTGTCCGTCTCGGGCGGCAACACCGCGGTGCTCCCGCTTCTCCTGCGCGGCGAGGTGCCGCCCGGTATCGATGACCTCCGGGTCGGTGAGGGGATACTCCTGGGCCGGGAGAGCCTGTACCGGGAAGCGTTGCCCGGCTGTCACGTGGACGCCTTCACCTTCTGGGCCGCGGTTATCGAGGTCGGGCGCAAACCGACCTTCCCGGCCGGCGAGTGCGCCCAGGACGCTTTCGGTCACCAGCCGGTCTTCGTCGACCGGGGGCGCCGCCGCCGGGCCTTGGTGGCCGCCGGCCGCCAGGACATCGTGCCCGAGGGTCTCGCTCCGCTCGAGCCGGGTATCGAGATCGTGGCCGGCACCAGTGATCATCTGGTGCTGGACGTCGAGGACTACTCCGGACGCCTCGAGGTCGGGTCGGAGATCGGTTTTGCCGTGGCTTATCCTTCTCTTTTGCAGGCGGTGACGTCACCCGACGTGACTCGAGTCTACGTCGGAGAAGCCTAGAGGTGGTTGCCCGATGAGTCCAGCGGGAATCGTGTTTGGCGCTCTCTCGCCTCACCCGCCTGTCGTCGTCCCCGAGATCGGCGAGCGGAATCTGGAACAGGTCCAGGCCACGCGCGACGGACTGCAGCAGATGGCGGCCCTCGTCGCGGAGATCCGCCCGGACACGGTCGTCATCATCTCTCCCCACGGCCCGGTCGTCCGCGACGCGGTCACCCTGCTGGCCAGCCCGATCCTCGAAGGGAGCTTCCGCGAGTTCGGCATCGCCGGCACATCGTTGCGCTACGGCAACGACCTTCGCCTCGTCAGTCGCATCGCGGCCGAGGGCGCCGAGCGGGAAGTCACGGTGTTCCCGGCCGACCCGCGGCAGCTGGACACCTTTCAGTTCTCAGGGGACCTCCACTACTCGATTCTGGTTCCCTTGTACTACCTCAAGCAGGCCGGAGTCGAGTGCCGCCTCGTGGCCGGGGCGGTCGGCCCTCTGCCGGACGACCAGCTCTACGCCTTCGGCCAGGCCGTTGCGGCCGCGAGCCGGGAACTGGGCGTCCGGGTGGCCTACATCGCCAGCGGCGATCTTTCCCACCGTCTTACCGACGGCGCCCCGGCGGGGTACGACCCGCTGGGCGAGGTCTTCGACCAGAAGGTGGTGGAGGCGCTCTCCCGCGCCGACGTCTCGGCCCTCCAGAAGCTTGAGCCGTCGCTGGTGGAGCGGGCCGGGGAGTGCGGCCTTGGCCCCATCCTGACTCTGTTCGGCGCCTTAGACGGTCTGCGGGTGCTGCCGGAGATCATTTCCTACGAGGGACCCTTCGGGGTGGGCTACTGCGTGGCCACCTTCATACCGAAGGGCCCCGCGGCCAAACCCGCGCCGGAGCCGGTCGCCAAGACGCCGCCACGGCTCGAGCCCGAGGCCGGCCCTGGAGAGGAGACCGCCCCGCCCGACGGGGGCGGCTCGCCCCATCCGTACGTCCGGCTGGCCAGGCTCTCGCTGGAGACGTACGTGCGGGAGGGCCGCCGCATCGCGCTGCCCCCGGTGAGCCCGGGTCTGGACCGCCGCGCCGGAGCCTTCGTCTCTTTGAAGAAACACGGCGACCTGCGCGGGTGCATCGGGACGATTGAGGCGACCGCCCCCAACTTGGCCGAGGAGATCATCCGCAACGCCATCCAGGCGGGTACGGCCGACCCGCGCTTCCCCAGCGTCACCGAGGCCGAACTCGCCGAACTCGTCTACTCCGTCGACGTCCTGGAACCGGCGGAGCCGGTCCGCGGGCTGGAGGACCTCGATCCCAAGGTTTACGGCGTGATCGTCACCAAGGGCCGCCGCACCGGGTTGCTGCTGCCGGACCTCGAAGGTATCGACAGCGCCCAGGACCAGGTGAGCATAGCCCGCCAGAAGGCCGGCCTCCAGCCGGACGACACCGAGGTGGAACTGTACCGCTTCAAGGTCACGAGGTACCGCTGATGCCGACCGCCGCCGGGGAGAAGACCAGCGAAGCCCGCTACTGGGAGAAGCTTGAGGACGGAGTGGCTCACTGCCTCCTCTGCCCGCAGGACTGCCGTATCCGCCCGGGCCAGGCCGGCCTCTGCCGCATCCGCGTGAACGAGGATGGGACGCTCAGGGCGACCAAGTACGGCCGCTGCGCCTCGGCCGCCGTGGACCCCATCGAGAAGAAGCCCCTCTACCACTTCTTCCCCGGGTCCTACGTCTTCTCCATCGCCGCCTTCGGCTGCAACCTCCGCTGCCGCCACTGCCAGAACTGGGAGCTCTCCCAAGGCGACGGGGAGGATGCCGCGCTGACTCCGGCCGAGGCCGTGGCGGCCGCGGAGAACTGGCGGGGCGGAGGGCATCACTGCGTGGGTCTCGCCTACACCTACAGCGAGCCGATGGTCTGGATCGAGATGGTCCAGGACACGGCGAAGCTGGCCCGCCGGCAGGGCCTGAAGAACGTCATGGTGACCAACGGCTACGTCCGGGAGGAGCCGCTGGCCGACCTCCTTCAGGTCATCGACGCCATGAACGTGGACGTGAAGGCCTTCACGGACGAGTTCTACCGGGAGGTCTGCTCCGGCCGGCTCGCTCCGGTCCTGCGGACCGTTGAGGCCGCTCACCGCGCGGGTTGCCACGTCGAGGTGACGACCCTTCTCATCCCGGGTCGGAACGACAGCCCGGCGGAGGTCACCCGGCTCGTGGAATGGCTGGCGGGAGTGTCTCCCGACATCCCGCTGCATTTTTCCCGCTACTTCCCGAGCTACAAGATGGACGAGCCGTCCACTCCTCTGGAGAGCCTCCGGCAGGCCCGGGACATCGCTTCCCGTCGCCTGCGCCACGTCTATGTCGGCAACGCCTGGGAGCTTGACGCCAATGAGACGCTCTGCTCTGCCTGCGGTGCGGTCCTGGTGCGGCGAAGCGGCCACGCGGCCGACCCGGCGGGACTGGACGGCGAGCGCTGCCGGGAATGCGGGGAGAGGGCCAACATCCGCGTCGGAAACGGGGAGAGAGCATGAGTTTCGTGCCCGAAACCATCGTGGTGGCGCTCGGCGGGAACGCCATTCTTCAGCCGGGGCAGAAAGGAACGGCCGCCGAGCAGATCCACAACATCGAGGCCACGGCGGGGGCCATCGTCTCGCTCATCCAGATGGGGCACAAGGTCGTCGTGACCCATGGGAACGGCCCCCAAGTGGGGAACATCCTGCTCCAGAACGAGGCGGCCGTGGACCAGACGCCGGTCATGCCCCTGGACGTCTGCGGCGCCCAGAGCCAGGGGCTCGTCGGGTATATGGTGCAGAAGGCCCTGCGCAACGAACTCGGGGCTCGCGGCCTGCCAACCTCGGTCGCGGCCATCGTCACCCAGACCGTGGTGGACAGGTCCGATCCGGCCTTTGCCGGCCCGACCAAACCGGTCGGGCCGTTCTACCCGTCCGACCGGGGAAAGGCTCTCATCGAGGAGCGGGGATGGGTCATGAAGGAAGTGCGGCCGGGACAATTCCGGCGCGTGGTTCCCTCGCCCGACCCCCTGTCCATCGTCGAGCGGGAGGAGATCCGGGCCCTGGCGGCCACCGGGACGATCGTCATCGCCTCGGGCGGGGGCGGTATCCCGGTTGTCCGAGAACCCGACGGCCGGCTGGTCGGGGTCGAAGCCGTCATCGACAAGGACCTGGCCGGGCAGCGCTTGGCGGCCGACATTGGGGCGACGGTCTTCGCCATCTTCACCGACGTGGACCGGGTCGCCCTCGCCTACGGCACCCCGGAGCAGAAGTTCCTGGACCACCTGACCCTGGAGGAGGCCAGGGGCTACCTGGCGGCGGGGCACTTCCCGCCGGGGACCATGGGTCCGAAGGTCCTGGCCGTGATTCGTTTCCTCGAGGCGGGCGGCAAGCGCGCCGTCATCGCGGCGATGCGGGAAGCGGCGGCCGCTCTCGCCGGCAAGGCCGGCACGACCGTGACGCCCTGACGGCGCACGGATGAAGCCCCGGTCACCCGTGGCGGGGCCGACAGCCGCAGGCTGGAAGTCTAAGGAGGGATCTGGAGGCAATGGTCGTCAGCATGAAGGGCAAGGACCTCGTCGCCATCCACGACCTCAGTGTCGAGGAAGTGCGGCAGATTCTCAAGACCACGGAAATCCTGAAGCTTCGGTGCCGGAGCGGGGAGCGGGACCAGCCCCTCGCCGGGAAGACCCTGGGAATGATCTTCTCCAAGCCTTCGACCCGCACCCGGGTGTCGTTCGAGGTCGCCATCTACCAGCTCGGCGGATACGCTCTCTACCTGGGGGCCAACGACCTTCAACTCGGGCGGGGCGAGACCATCGGCGACACGGGGCGCGTCCTGTCGCGCTACCTCGACGGCCTCATGATCCGCACCTTCAGCCACCAGGACGTCATCGATCTGGCGGCGGCCGCGTCGGTCCCGGTCATCAACGGGCTCACCGACCTGCTCCATCCCTGCCAGGGCCTGACCGACGTCTACACCGTCTACGAGAAGCTCGGGCGGCTGGAGGGCGTGAAGCTCGTCTACGTGGGCGACGGCAACAACGTGGCTCACTCGCTCATGAACGGTGGAGCCAAGACCGGCATGCACGTCGTCGTCTGCACCCCGCCCGGCAACCAGCCCGACCCGAAGGTGTTCGAAGGCGCCAAACGAGACGCCTTGGAGACCGGGGCCCGCATCGAACTCACGCACGACCTCCGGGAGGCCGTCAGCGGGGCGGACGTCATCTATACCGACACGTGGACGAGCATGGGCCAGGAGGCTCAGAGGGAGCAGAAGATCAAAGAACTGGCGCCCTACCAGGTCAACCAGGCGCTCATGAAAGCCACGGGGAAGCCGGGCACGATCTTCATGCACTGCCTGCCGGCCCACCGGGGCGAGGAGGTCACCGACGAGGTCATCGACAGCCGGGCCTCCGTCGTCTTGGACCAGGCCGAGAACCGTCTCCACACCCAGAAGGCCATCTTGGCCCTGGTGATGTAGCCAGCCGAAGCTTTGGAGCCAAGGGGGAGAAAACATGGCCAGGAAGACACGCGTCCTCATCATGGGCGCGGCCGGTCGCGATTTCCATAACTTCAACGTCTTCTTCCGCGGGAACCCGGACTACGAAGTCGTGGCCTTTACGGCGACACAGATCCCCAACATCGAGGGGCGCACCTACCCGGCGGTCCTGGCCGGTCCGAGCTATCCCGAGGGCATCCCCATCTACCCGGAGGAGGACCTCGTCAAGGTCTGCCGGGATTTGTCCGTGGCCCAGGTCGTCTTCGCCTACAGCGATGTGACCCACGAGTACGTGATGCACAAAGCCTCGACCGTCATCGCCGCCGGCCCCGACTTCGTCCTCCAGGGTCCGGCCGCGACCATGGTCGCCTCGTCCAAACCCGTTGTGGCCATCTGCGCCGTCCGGACCGGCGCCGGCAAGAGCCAGACGACGCGGCGCGTGAGCGAGATCTTCCAGGCCGCCGGCAAGCGGGTCGCGGCCATCCGCCACCCGATGCCCTACGGCGACCTCGCCAAACAGGCCGTCCAGCGTTTCGCCACCTACGCCGACCTCGACAAGCACGACTGCACCATCGAGGAGCGGGAGGAGTACGAGCCTCACCTCGACCGGGGGAGCATCGTCTACGCGGGTGTCGACTACGAGGCCATCCTGCGGCAAGCCGAGAAGGAAGCCGACGTCATCCTCTGGGACGGCGGCAACAACGACCTCCCGTTCTACAAGCCGAACCTCCACATCACGGTCGCTGACCCGCATCGCCCCGGGCACGAACTGCGCTATCACCCCGGCGAGGCCAACCTTCGCCTGGCCGACGTCATCGTCATCAACAAGGTGGACACGGCGAACCCGGACTCGGTCGCCCAGGTCCGGAGGAGCATCGCCGAGGTCAACCCCTCGGCCATGGTCATCGAGGCGGCCTCACCCATCACCGTGTCCGGCGACCCCAATGAGCTGAGGGGCAAGAAGGTCCTGGTCGTCGAGGACGGTCCGACCCTGACTCACGGTGAGATGGCCTACGGCGCCGGCCTGATCGCCGCCAAACGGTTCGGCGCCGAGCCGGTCGACCCGAGGCCCTACGCCGTCGGCTCCATCGCGGCGACCTACAAGAAGTACCCGACCACGGGCCCCGTCCTGCCGGCGATGGGCTACGGCGACGCCCAGGTGAAAGAACTCGAGGAGACCATCAACCGGACGCCGTGCGACGTGGTCCTCATCGGCACGCCCATCGATCTCCGCCGGGTTCTTAAGATTGCCAAGCCCGCCGTCCGCGTGAGCTACGACCTCCAGGAAATCGGCCAGCCGACCCTCGAGGATGCGCTGAAGGCGCTGCTGGGGTAGAGTGTCGGCGGGCGCTGACCCCGACCGGGGCCGGCGTCTCCGCCGAGGCTTCGGTTTCCAGGACGCATTTCGCCGCCCGGGCTGGCCCATACTACCCCCGGAGGCGAGGAAAACATTGGCTTACCAGGGACCGACCCGCGTCATCATCATGGGCGCCGCCGGGCGCGATTTCCACAACTTCAACGTCTTCTTCCGGGACAACCCGGCCTATGAGGTGGTGGCCTTCACGGCCACCCAAATCCCGGACATCGCCGGGCGCCGCTACCCGCCCGAACTGGCCGGGCCCCGCTACCCCCAAGGCGTGCCCATCCATCCCGAGGAGGACTTCCCCCAAGTCGCGCGCGAGACCCGGGCCCAGCGGGCTGTCTTCGCCTACAGCGACGTCTCCCACACCTACGTGATGCACGCCGCCTCCCTCTGCCTATCATTGGGGCTGGACTTCTGGCTCCTGGGCCCCGACGCCACCATGTTGCCCTCGCCGAAGCCGGTCGTCGCCATCTGCGCCGTGCGCACCGGCGCCGGCAAGAGCCAGACCACCCGCCGCGTCGTCGACCTCCTCAGGGCCCGGGGGGCCAAGGTCGTCGCGGTCCGGCACCCGATGCCCTACGGCGACCTAGCCCGCCAGGCCGTCCAGCGTTTCGCCACCTTGGAGGACCTCGACCGTCACCAGTGCACCATCGAGGAACGCGAGGAGTACGAGCCCCATCTCCGCCGCGGGGTGGTCGTCTACGCCGGCGTGGACTACGGCGCCATCCTGGCCGAGGCCGCCCAGGAGGCGGACGTCATCCTTTGGGACGGCGGCAACAACGACCTGCCCTTCTACCGGCCGGACCTGCACATCGTCGTGGTCGACCCGCACCGCCCCGGCCACGAAACGTCCTACCATCCCGGCGAGACCAACCTCCGGATGGCCGACGTCGTCCTCATCAACAAGGTGGACACCGCCCGTCCCGAAGGTGTGGAAGCTGTCCGCGAAGCCGCTCGCCGCCTCAACCCCGCCGCCATGGTCATCGAAGGCGCCTCGCCCATCTTCGTCGATGACCCGGGTCTCGTCCGCGGCAAGCGGGTCCTGGTCATCGAAGACGGCCCGACCCTCACTCACGGCGGAATGAAATACGGGGCCGGGGTCATCGCGGCTCGCAAGTTCGGGGCCGCTGAACTAATCGACCCGCGCCCCTACGCCGTCGGCTCCATCCAAGACGCTTTTCGCCGCTACGAGGTGGGCCAGCTCCTTCCGGCCATGGGCTATGGCCGCCAGCAGATGGCGGACCTCGAGGCCACCGTGAACCAGACCCCGGCCGACCTCGTGGTCATCGCCACCCCGATCGACCTCCGGCGGGTGGTCAACATCAGGCAGCCGGTCGTCCGCGTGAGCTACGAACTCGAGGAAATCGGTCGGCCCAACCTGTCGGACGCTCTCGACCTGGTCTTCGGCCG
>CALMHV010000029.1 GCA_937863905.1 uncultured Bacillota bacterium | reverse complement strand
GCTTCGCTTGAACCGCTACCCCGCGCCGCCTATAATACAGTTCGCGGAGGTGCCGTCATGTCTAAGGTCGTCGGGATAGACCTCGGAACCACCAACTCGGTCATCGCGGTGATGGAGGCCGGAGCGCCCACCGTCATCATCAACGCGGAGGGCAACCGCCTCACGCCGTCCGTGATCGCCGTCACCCCGAAGGGGGAACGCCTGGTGGGCCAGTTGGCCCGGCGCCAGGCCGTCCTGAATCCGCAGAACACCGTGTTCTCCGTCAAGCGCTTCATGGGGCGGCGTTTCGGTGAGGTCGTCCAGGAACGCTCACGCGTGCCCTACGACGTCCACCAGGGCGAGAACGAGAGCGTGCGCTTCGGGCTCCCGGCCCTGGGCGGCAAGGACATGACCCCGGAGGAGATTTCCGCTCTCATCCTCCGCAAGCTGAAGGAAGACGCCGAGAAGTACCTGGGCGAGAAGATCGAGAAGGCCGTCATCACCGTCCCCGCCTACTTCAACGACTCGCAACGCCAAGCCACCAAGGACGCCGGCCGCATCGCCGGCCTGGAGGTCCTGCGCATCATCAACGAGCCGACGGCGGCGGCCCTGGCCTACGGCCTGGACAAGAAGACCAACGAGACCATCCTGGTCTGGGACCTGGGCGGCGGCACGTTCGACGTCTCGGCCCTGGAGGTGGGCGACGGCGTGTTCGAGGTGAAGTCGACCTCGGGCGACACGCACCTCGGCGGTGACGACTACGACCGGAAGATCGTCGACTGGCTGGCCGAGGAGTTCCGCCGCGAGAACGGCGTCGACCTCCGCAAGGATAAGCAGGCCCTGCAGCGGCTCATCGAGGCCTCGGAGAAGGCGAAGATAGAGCTCTCGTCGGTCTCGGAGACGACCATCAGCTTGCCCTTCGTCACGGCCGACGCGACGGGCCCCAAGCACCTGGAGACCCGTCTCACCCGGGCCCGTTTCGAGGAACTCACGGCCGACCTCACCGAGCGCACCATCGGACCCTTCCGGCAGGCCATCAAGGACGCGGGCCTCAGCACCGCCGACCTTGACGAGGTCATCCTGGTCGGCGGGGCCACCCGGATGCCCGTCATCCAGGAGCTTGTCCGCAAGCTCACGGGTAAGGACCCCCACCGCGGCGTGAACCCCGACGAGGTCGTGGCCGTTGGCGCGGCCATCCAGGCCGGCGTCCTGGCCGGTGAGGTCAAGGACATCGTCCTCCTCGACGTGACCCCGCTCTCCCTGGGCATCGAGACCCTGGGCGGCGTCCTGACCCGCCTCATCGACCGGAACACGACCATCCCGACCCGCAAGTCAAACGTCTTCACGACGGCGGCCGATGGCCAGACGACCGTGGAGGTCCACGTCCTCCAGGGCGAGCGCGAGTTCGCCGCCGACAACCGCACGCTGGGTCGCTTCCACCTGATGGGTCTCCCGGCCGCCCCGCGCGGCGTCCCGCAGGTCGAGGTCGCCTTCGACATCGACGCCAACGGCATCCTCAACGTGGCGGCCAAGGACCTCGGCACCGGTAAGGAGCAGAAGATCACCATCACGGCCTCGACCACGCTCTCCAAGAACGAGGTCGAGAAGATGGTGAACGAGTCGAAATCCTACGCCGACCAGGACAAGAAGCGCCGCGAATTGGTCGACCTTCGAAATCAGGCCGACGGGCTCATCTACAACACCGAGAAGAACCTGAAGGAGATAGGCGACAAGGTCTCCCAGGAGGATAAGGACGCCATCGCCAAGGCGGCCGAGAGCCTGCGCGAGACGACCAAAGGTGAGGACGCGACGGCCATCCGGGCGGGCATCGAGGCCCTGCAGCAGGCGGCCTACAAGATGGCCGAGGTCCTCTACAAGCAGGCTTCGGAGGGAACCGGAGGGGCGGGCGGTCCGGAGGCCAAAGACGCCCCCGAGGGGGCCGAAGGCTCGGGCGCACCCGGCGGTCCCGACGGAGAGACAGTCGACGCCGAGTTTCGGGATAAGGACGAGAAGCAGTGAAGGGCCCGGACGGCGACGCTGACCCCGGGGACCAGCCGGCCGACCTCCAGACCCAGCTGGACGTGGCCGCGTCGGAACTCGTGGCCGCGCAGGCCAAGGCCCAGGAGAACTGGGACCTCTTCCTGCGCGCCCGGGCGGACCTCGAGAACTACCGCCGCCGGGTGGAGCGCGACCTCGGGGCCATGGTCAGGCGCGGCAAACAAGACCTCCTGCTGCGCCTTCTCGGTGTGCTCGACAGCCTGGAGCGCGCCGCCACCTGGGACGACCCCGGGGCGACGCCCTCAGGCGACCCCGCAGCGACCCGTGAGGGTCTTGGTCAGATACAGCGGCAGTTCCTCAAGAGCCTCGCCGACGAGGGTGTCACGCCCATCGTCAGCCTGGACCAACCTTTCGACCCCACCTTCCACGAGGCCGTCGACGTCCGGACGGACGCGAGCCTCGAGGTCCCCGTGGTGACGGCGGAACTCCAGAAAGGGTACCTCTGTGAGGGAGAGGTGCTGCGCCCCGCCCGCGTGCAGGTCACGAAACCTGCGGAGTAGTCGGCGGGCCTGCTTCACATAAAAGTCCAGCTTAACCGAGAGATTAACCCCCATGACCTCCTCGCAAGCCATCTATCTCGTCGCCGTGGGCGTGTACGTCATCTTCTTCATCCTGTTCGGGCGGTTCTTCGTCTGGAAGCACTACGCCGACAGCCACTACTGGCGCCGCCGACCGGCGCTCAGCCGGGACGGCGTGGCCGACCACGCCAAACAGCTGGGCCGCGACCTCCCGTTCTTCTCGGTCATCGTGCCCGCCAGGAACGAGGCCGACGTCATCGGCCGGACCGTCGACCACATGACCGGCCTGGACTATGCTCCCAGCCGTTTCGAGGTCATCATCGCCACCGACGAGAAGGAGGTGCTGGCCCGCGATCGCCACCGCCGCGAGACCCTGTCGGCGGCGGCGGCCCTGCTCGATGCTCCCGGGTCGGCCGAGGCGACCGTCGGTGACCCGGAGGAGGTCGTCCTGGGCCTCTTGGCCCGGTTCGCTGTCACGGACTATATCGCCGGACGGCGCGAGTACCGCCGCCTGGCCCTCCACATAACGCACGAGTTGGGCGAACCCGAGCTCGTCGGTTCGGCCTCCCGGCACAGCGTGGCCGTCGAGGCCCTGGCCAAGCGGCTGGTCTCCGACCCGCAACCCCTGTCCCTCAGGGAATTGCGGAGGGTATCGAGACTGGCCGTGACGGCGGCGGACCATATTCAAACGGACCTCTTCGCCTCCGTCCATCTCGCCCTGGCCGTCCCGGTCGCCGTGGCCTTCAGCCTGGTCACCGGGCACTCCGGGGCGCGCGAGGCGGCCGAGGTCGTGCGCCGTACCGGCCAGGCCCGTGAGGAAGTCACGGCGCACATCCTGACGGTGATGTCCGGGGTGATCGCCCGCAGTCTGGCGGGCCGCTTAGCTTCGGAACAGGCGGGCTCGAACCTGGCGGCGGCCCTGCAGGACGCCTACACGCACCGTTTCCCGACCACCCAGGACATTGTGGAGGAACGCACCGCGGCGCTCGCGGCGGAGCGGACGGGGACGAAACCCGTCGTCAAGCACATCGTGGTCCCGGCGGACTTCGACGGCGAGTTTCCGGGCCGGCGTCTTGGGCGCGATGTTTCGTCCACCAAGGGCCGCGCGCTCAACTGGGCCCTGTCCTTCACCGACCCGCGCTCCACCTCGTACGGCTTCTACGACGCCGAGAGCCGGCCCGACAGGAACGTCTTGCTGTATGTGGCCACGCGGCGCCTGGACGGCGACCCGTCGGCCGCCATCCTCCAGGGGCCGGTCTTCCAGGTCCGCAACTTCTTCCAGATGGGGGCCCTGTGCAAGGTGGCCTCGCTCTACCAGGCCATCGCCCACGACTGGTACCTGCCGGCCCTCTTCAAACGGCTGCCTTTCGTCGGCGGGACGAACCTCTTCATCGACCGGGTTCTCATCGAACGGGCGGGGGGCTTCGATGCCACGTCGCTGACCGAAGACCTCGAACTCGGAGTCCGCGCCTACCTCAAGTGCGACGCCTGGCCTGAGTTCCTACCCTACCCGTCGAGCGAGCAGACGCCGCCCACCCTCCGCGGGTTCTTCCGCCAGCGGCTGCGGTGGGGCGTCGGCCACCTGCAGGTGATGGACAAGGTGCGAGCCAACGGCCTCTACGGCGGCCCGCGCCGCCGGTACATCCTCCGGACGCTCTGGTTCAAGGGCCAGTTCGAGTGGTCCGTGTACCAAGCGGCGACGTTCATTCCCCCGGTCATTCTCATCCTGGCGGCCACGGGACACATGGACGTGACCATTCTGCCGCGGACCCTTCGTCTTGCGCTGAGTTGCGTGAGTCTCATCTACCCGCTCTTCACGTTCTACGCTTACTTCCGTTACTACCGCTTCATCGACCCGCTCGACCGGAGCCCGGGCGTCCTGCAGCAGATGTGGGTCTGCGTGCAACTCCTGGTGCTGCCCCTGGCGGCCTTCTGCTTCCCGCTGCCCTACACCGCCGCCTTGGTCCTGAAGATAATGGGCCGCGAGCCGCGGTCCTGGGTCAAGACCCCGAGAACGGCAGAGTGACCCGATGATCCGAAGCGGCGGGGACAGCTCCGACGCCGCTGGGCGGCGTGGTCGGCGTGGGCACCGCAAGGCCCTCGCCCTCGCCCGGGCGCAGAAGCCTCTCGCGGCGGTGAGAAGAGGCCTCAGCCGGGCGGGCCGGGCCATCTGGGCGCGGGGTCCCGTCATCCTGGTGGCCGGGGGCACGCTCTTTTTCGTCGCCATGGTCGTCTTTATCTTCCTGGTCCCCCTGCCGCCCCCGGTCGTCCCGGTGGCCACGCGCGTCTTCGACCGCAACGGCGCGCTCCTCGGAAGCCTCTTCAGCCAGAACCGCATCCCGGTGCGCCTGACGGAAGTGCCCGACCTGCTGAAGGAGGGCATCGTGGCCCTCGAGGACGAGAGGTTCTACGCCCATCACGGCATAGACCTCGTCGGGCTGGGGCGGGCGGCCGTCCGCAACCTGCGCGCCGGGCAGATCGTCGAGGGCGGCTCCACGATTACGGCCCAGGTGGCCCGCACCCTCTATCTCACCCAGGAACTCACCGTGACCCGCAAGGTGCTCGAGGCCCTGCTCTCCTTGAAGCTGGAACGGGCCTACACCAAAGAGGAGATTCTCGAACTCTACCTCAACCAGATCTACATGGGCAGCGGCGCCTACGGGATCGAGGTCGCCTCTCTCACCTACTTCGGCAAGAGCGTGAAGGATCTCACGGTCGCCCAATTGGCGATGATCGCCGGGCTCCCCAAGGGCCCCGAGCTGTACTCGCCCTACAACAATCCCGAGCGGGCCAAGAAACGGCGCGACTTCATCCTGGATTTCTGGGGCGGGAAGGGCCTGCTCGACGCGAACAACGTGGCCGCGGCCAAGGCCGAACCTCTCACGCTGTCCTCGGCCGGCCCACCGGCACTGGTCGGGCCGTACTTCATGGAGTACGTCGTGACTCTCCTCAAAGAGGCCCAGTCCCAGGGGGCCAAGCTTCCGAGTCTGGCCGAGCTTTACACCGGCGGGTACCGCATCTACACGACGGTGGACCTGGCCATGCAGCGGGCGGCCGACCAAGCGGTCAAGGACTGGGCGCCCAAAGGCCAAAAGGACGCCACCGGCGTGACCCAGCCCCAGGTGGCCCTGGTGGCCATGGACCCCACGAACGGGTACATCCTGGCCATGGTCGGCGGGCGGTCGTGGGCGGAGACGAAACTGAACCGGGCCGTGCCGCGCGGTCTGGGCACCGAAGGCATGCGCCGGCAGCCGGGGTCGGCCTTCAAACCGTTCCTCTACACGGCCGTCCTGGATAGCGGGTTCCCGCTCCTCTCCACCCAGACGTGCGAGCCGGTCGATTTCCCGTCCGGCAGCGGGGAGCGGTATTCCCCGACGGACTACGGCTCGAACCCCTACCACTACCGCGACTTGACCATCCGGGAGGCCGTGCGCATCTCGGACAACGTGGTGGCGGTGAAGTGGCTGGCGCAGATAGGGCCGGCCCGGGAGAAGCAGTTCGCCCAGAGGATGGGGATCGACGCCCCCCTGACGGGCGACCTCTCTTTAGCCCTGGGGTCCTCGGAAGTGTCGGTGCTGGAGATGGCCCGGGGCTTCTCGACCTTGGCCAGCGGGGGGCTGAGGGTGCAACCCCAGGCGCTCCTGCGCCTTGAGGACAGGTACGGGCGGGTGCTCTACGACCCCGGCCGGACCACGACGCTCGGCGCGGGGCTGCGGCCGGAAAGGGCCATCGACGAGCGCGTGGCCTTCCTCATGAACGACCTGCTCAAGGAGCCGTTCCGGAGCGGCGGCACGGCGACCCACCTCCTGCGGTACTTCTCGCGCCCCGTGGCCGGCAAGACCGGGACGACCGACAAGCAGTTCGACACGTGGTTCGTCGGGTACACGCCCCAGGTCGTGTGCGCGGTGTGGGTGGGGAACGACCAACCGGCACGCCTGGCCGGCTACGGCGGAACCTTGGCCGGGCCCATCTGGGGGAACTTCATGGCCGCCGCCCACGCCAAGCTGCCGGTGAAGGATTTCCCCGAGCCGGCCGGCATCGTCCGGCTCGAAATCTGCTCGGAGACGGGGCTCCTCCCCAACCTGACCTGTCCGAGGGTCGAAGAGATGTTCATCGAGGGCACGCAGCCCCGCGAGTTCGACACCACCATCCACGGCCTGCCGTTCCCGTTCCCGGGTTGGGACAACGTCCCGGGCGACGGGACGACGGATACAGCGCCTCCCGACGCCGGCAGCGACGAGGCGGCCGGGGACTAGGCGCCCCGGCGGCGGTCCCCGACCTGGCCGCGGTCCCCGGTCGGCCGCAGGGCCAGGTAGAGCCCGGCGAGGGCGATAATCCCGCCGACCACGGCC
>CALMHV010000028.1 GCA_937863905.1 uncultured Bacillota bacterium | reverse complement strand
GGTAGCGCATGGGCATTCCATTGGGGTCAGGCGGTTCCTCCAGGGTCGCCCAGATAGCGAAGGGTTATAACGGTTGAACTACGTGAGTGATTAGCCAATTAGGCAACTCTCCGCCACGGCCGTGGGGTGCGTGGCCCCGGGGGGGATGGTCCTGATGGGACGCGAGGGGCGCTCCCGAAGGAGCGCCCCTCGCGTCGATGTTGCCGCTTACGCCCGAGCGTTAGGGCGTATCGTTGTGGACCAGGACGGAGAAGTCGGTGGCCGCGTAGATGTGGTCGCCGACCGTCAGACCGGCCAGCCCGATGAAGGTGTAGGCCGAACCGAGCTGCCTGTACACCGCGGGCTTGGACACGAACTGGTAGTTGCCGCCATCATACATCGTGACGCTGGTCGTGCCGATGGCGACGATCTCCCAGTCGGTGCTGCTGAAGGAGATGCCGCTCCAGCCGTCCACGATGCCGGTGGCGCCGTCGACCTCGAGGACCCCGAAGTGGCCGACCAGCTCAGCGGCGTTGAAGTCCGCCTCGAAGGTCTGGCTGACGCCCTGCACGTCCGCAGTGAGGAAGTACCGGGTCGTGCTGCCGGAGGTCTCCGTGCTCGCGCCGGTCACATAGACGACCGGGTTGGCGCTCGTGAAGTCGATGGGGAAGAACAGCTCGCCGGCCGCGTTGAGCGCGTACTGGCGAAGCTGGCTGGTGCCGGGCATGTCGCAGTAGGCCGGGTCGAGGGCGTAGGTCTTGCTGACCCCGTCGGCCTTGAGCGTAACCCCGTACCTGGGACCCGGATAGGTCGTGCTGGTCCCGGTGACGACGCCCTTCGCTACGGTGCGGGTGGCGGCGACGCGAATGATGTCATCGCCGTGGCTCCCGTCGGCGCCGAACGTGGCGGCCTTGATGACGTCGAACTGGGCGAGGTCGTCACCCTTGGCCGCCTTGCCGTTGATGGTCACCGGCACGGTCCGGCCGATTTCCATGGGCGAGCTGTGGATGGTGCAGTGGCAACCGAACTCGAACGAGCCGTCACCCAGGCTGATCTTGGTCGTGGGCGAGCTGGTCGTGGACTTCTCGACCTCGCCAACGATGACATCCTCAGCTCCCGGGAGGTAGACGTCGCCCACGTCGAACCAGACGAGGTCCCAACGGAGCGCCGTGGCGGCGACGGCATTGCCGTCCCCGTCCAGGTTGATGACCAACTCGTCTCCGGTCATCAGGTCGTGGGCGTATTTCTCGTCGTCGCCGTTGAGGATGACCCCGACGTCGTCGACGAACGGAACCCTGGTGCCATCGGCGAGTTCGAGGAAAGTGTCGTCCGAGGCGTCGGTGTAGATGGAGTCAAAGACGCCCGAGACGGTGTTGCCCTCGGTCTTCTGGACGAAGACGGCCTTGTCGTTCTTCGTCACGGCGATGACTCCCGTGTAGTACAGGTCGGCGAGGGTCTTCGCCCCGGAGAGGTAGACCGGGTCGCCGAGATCCAGGTCATAGCCGCCGCCGTCGTAGGCGATTGCGATCCAGTCCGTGCCGAACTCGTCGAGGACGCCGGTGAAGAGGTTCGTGCCCTCTTCGAGCATGGCCCCGTCTTCATCCGCGAGGCCCTTCGTGTCGAGCGGGTCGACCTGCATCGTGGCGAAGAGCAAACGAGCCATGTCGCCGCGGGTGCAGGGCAGGTTGGCGAAGCCGACATCCACCGCGCCGGTGAAGTGGTTATCAACGGCGTAGAAGAGGTAGTTGTACGGCCACAGGCCGGCGCTGATTTGGGCCAGGTGGCCCCGGACGGTCCGGACGAGCATCGTGACGGCTTCCGCGTAGGTCAGCGGGTTGGCCGCCTTGAAGGTGCCGTCGGGATAGCCTCCGATGATGCCCATGTAGGAAGCCACGTTCACGTAGCCCCAAGCCCAGGTGGGAACCTCGTCCGTGAAGGTCGGACGGAGGCCCATGAGCCCGAGGGCCGTGCTGCCCCGGCCGGCGGCCAGGACGACGACCTTGCAGAACTGAGCCCGGGTGATGGGGTCGTCAGGCTTCACGGCCCCACCGAGGCCGGTCTCGCCGGTGAAGATTCCGAGCGCCGCCATGAGCGTGAGCTCGGCTTCGGCCTTGTGGCCGGCGATGTCGGAGAACGCTGCGGGGGCGATCGAGCCCGCGGCGCCGAACGCCGTCGAGCCGAACCCCAGGACCATCGCGGCTACAAGGACGGAGATAAACAGTTTCTTCACGTTTCACCCTCCTTAAGTAAGAGTATTGTGGTGCTTGTTTTTGTCGCCAGAC
>CALMHV010000027.1 GCA_937863905.1 uncultured Bacillota bacterium | reverse complement strand
CGAGGAAGTTGGCGTAAAAGCGCAGGAAACCCTTGACGTACACATCGCCGGGGATCAGGCCATCCTTGCCGGCCTCCAGAGCCTCGAGGTATCGCCGCCGGATCTTGGTCTCCGCCTGGACCTGGTCCACGGTCAGACCCAGTTCCTCACGCTTGGCCTTGAGACGACGACCGATGTCCTTCACCGGCGGTTCTCCCTTCAGCCCAGCTAGAGGGGCGTTCTTCGAGCGCCGGACTCCTCTTCCTGCGCCGCTCTTTAGGGGTAGATTCTGTTAATCATCCGGGGGAACGGGATGGTCTCCCGGAGGTGGTCCAGGCCGGCGATCCAGGTGAGGGTGCGCTCGATGCCGATGCCGAATCCGGCGTGCGGCACGGACCCGTAGCGCCGCAGGTCGAGGTACCACCGGTACGGGGCCTCGGGAAGTCCGTGCTCCTTGAGCCGCCGCTCCAGGAGTTCCAGGTCGTCGAGGCGCTGGCCGCCGCCGATGATCTCCCCGTAGCCCTCGGGCGCCAGGAGGTCGGCCCCGAGGATGACCTCGGGCCGTTCGGGGTCGGGCTTCATGTAGAAGGCCTTGACGGCGGCAGGGTAGCGATGGACGAAGACGGGACGGTCGAACTCCTCGGAGACGGCCGTCTCGTGCGGGGCGCCGAAGTCGTCGCCCCAGGTGAACTCGAAGCCCTTCTTGTGCAGGATGTCCACGGCGTCATCGTAAGAGATGCGCGGGAACGGGGGCTTCACCCGTTCCAGGGCCGCCGTGTCGCGGCCGAGGGCCACAAACTCCTCGGCGTGCCGCTTCAAAAGGTACTGGACGGCGTAGCTCAGCATCTCCTCCTGGACCCGCATGTCCTCGTCGAGGTCGCAGAAGGCCATTTCGGGTTCGAGCATCCAGAACTCCATGAGGTGCCGGCGGGTTTTCGACTTCTCCGCCCGGAAGGTCGGCCCGAAACAGTAGGTCTTACCGAGAGCCAGGGCCGTGGCCTCCTGGTACATCTGCCCGCTCTGGCTGAGGAAAGCCGGCTCTCCGTAGTAGTCGATGGAAAAGAGGGTCGCCGTGCCCTCGCACGACGACGGGGTTAGGATGGGTGAGTCGGCGAGGATGAAGTCGTTGTCGTCGAGCCAGTCCCGGAAGGCCTTGACCAGGCTGGAGCGCAGGCGCATGACGGCCACCTGCCGCGGCGTGCGGAGCCAGAGGTGTCGGTTGTCGAGCAGGAACTCCGGGCCGTGCTCCTTGAGGGTGATGGGATACTCGGCGGACGGGGCGATGAGGTCAAGGGACGTGAGGGTCACTTCGTACCCGCCCGGCGCCCGCCGGTCCTCGCGGACCTTCCCCGTCAGGGTCACGGACGACTCCTGGGTGAGGCCGCCGACCCGCGCGAAGGTCGCCTCGTCGACCTCGCCGAGGGCCGCCACACACTGGACGAACCCCGTGCCGTCGCGCAGGATGATGAAGTTGATCTTCCCGCTGGAGCGCAGGTTGTAGACCCAGCCGCGGAGGCCGACGACCTCCCCCACGTGGGACTTGAGCCTGGAGATGGTCGCGAGCGGAGAAGCTCCTTCTGCGGGCATGGTGACGCAGCCACCCTTCTCTGGCCATCTTTCCCAGGGGCCAACACGGGAATCCGCGACCCGAAAGCGCCCGGTAGGTCTGTGCTATTTCGGAGCGGGTGACGGGAAAACCTTCCGCCGGGCCGGACTCCGCCTCCAAAGCGGGAAGGTCCGCGCAGCACGCTGCGCGGACCTTCCCCGTCAAGGCGACGAGGCCCGGGGTCGCCCCCGGCCAAGGCCTGCCGACGGGCCTCTAGCTCTCGATCTTTACGACGTTGACCGCCTGGGGCCCCTTGGCCCCCTGGGTGATCTCGAAGCTGACGCGCTCGCCCTCGTCGAGACTCTTGTACCCGCTGCCCTGGATCTCCGAGAAGTGGACGAACACGTCCTCACCCTCGTCAGGCTGGATGAACCCGTAACCCTTCTCCGCGTTGAACCACTTGACCGAACCCTTCACTCCACATGACCTCCACAAGTTCCTTCTGCCATACCACCCAATCATACCCTATCGAGCGACAGGTCATGCGGGAAGTCTCCGGGCGCCTACGACGCCGGCCCGAACCCTCCCGGCACGCTGGCGCCGCCGGCCCCGGCTCCGGCCCCAGCGCCGGACAGCCGTTGGAGCTCGTTGAGCACTTGTCCGAGCTGCGTCAGGTATTCCCCGTAGGCCGCCCAGTCGCCTAGCTTGGCCGCGGCGTTGGCCTTGGCGTAGAGGTCATTGGCCCGCCTGGCCAGTTCGGCGAGCCGTTGCGCGTCCGTCTGGTCCGGCTGGGGGGTCGTCCCCCCCGTCGTCCCCGCGGAACCGGCGCCCTGGCCGAAGATGGCCTCCAGCGACCCCGTCAAGGTCTCGGTCATGACCACCCGGTCCCCGTAAGCGACGATGATACGCTTGAGTTCAGGTAGCTTGTTCCCGGACGCCTGGAGGTAGAGGGGCTCGATGTAGACGATGGAGTTCTTGATGGGGATGACGAGCAAGGTCCCCCGGATGACGCTTGAGCCCGCCTGGTTCCACAGGGTGAGGTTCTGCGAGATGGTCGTGTCCTGATCTATCCTCGCCTCGACCTGCATCGGACCGTAGACGAGCTGCTGCTTGGGGAACTTGTAGACCAGGAGTTCGCCGTAGTTGGCCGGATCGGACCTGGCCGCGATCCAGGCGATCATGTTCGCCTTGTCCTTGGGGCTGTAGGGGAGCATCTGGACGAGCTCTTCCTTCGGCTCGCCCGGCAGCCGGAGGATCATGTAGTGCGGCTCGACCGCAGCGGTCTGCTGCACCCCGGACGTCTGGGGACGCTCCGCGTTGGCGTACATCTGGCCGGGTCGCTCGTAGAGGTCCTCCCGGTTGTAGAACACCTGCGGGTTCTGCATGTGGTAGGTGGCGTACATGTCGGCCTGGATGGAGAAGAGGTCGGCCGGGTAACGGATGTGCGCCTTCAGGTCCGCCGGCATCTCGCTCGCCGGCTTGAACAGGGTCGGGAAGATGCCGGCGTAGGTCGCCACGATGGGGTCGACCTCGTCGAACACGTAGAACGTTGTCGTGCCGTTGTAGGCATCGATGACTACCTTCACCGAGTTACGGATGTAGTTGATACCGATAGGGTGACGCTGCGAGTACGGGTAGAGATTGGTCGTCGTGTAGGCGTCTTGGATGTAAAAGAGCCGCCCGTCGGCGCCGATCACCACGTACGGGTCGGAGTCGTAGCTCAGGAAGGGCGCCACCTGCCGGACGAGCCCATGGATGTTGCGGTTGAGGAGCACCCGGCTGTCCGAGGTGATGGAGTTGGCCAGGAGGACCTGGTAGCTCCGGAGGCGCAGAGCGAACGCGGCCCGGATGAGCGGGTTGGAGAGCCTGACCCCGCCGGTGCCGGCGTAGGTCGAGTACTGGTTCTGGTCGCCCATCGGGTAGTCGAACTCTTGGGTCAACGTGTTGACGATGGCGTACGTGTCGGTGAGTTCGCCGTAGTATATCTCCGGCCGCGTGACCGTGATGTCAGGCACGGTGGCCTGGGGCGGGATGTCCCGGATGTAGAAGGTTGGTAGCCCCTCCGAGGTGACCGAGGTCGTGGGGCTCATGACCACCCCGTAGCCGTGGGTGTACAGGAGGTGCTCGTTCATCCAGGTCCGGGCTTCCGTCGGGAGCAGGTTGTGGTTCAACTCCCGGGCGGCGATGATCACCTGGCGGTACCGGCCGTCGACCACGTACCGGTCGAGGTCGACGTCGGCGAACTCATAGTAGAGCCGGATGGCCTGCAGCTGGCCGTAGCTGTCGCGCAGGGGGCGCCAGTCCCAGAGGCGGACGTTCGAGATGGTCGCGGCGTCGTCCTGGATGTCGCGCAGCGTGAGGTTGTTGGTCACCGGGTAGTCCCGCTCGGTGACCCGGTCGAGGTCAAAAGCCTTGCGGGTGAACGCTATGTTGGGCTGGATGTACGGCGTTTCCTTGCTGATCTCGTCGGGCTCGACCGTGAACTGCTGGACGAAGGCCGGGTAGGCGGTGCCGACGACCAGGGAGGTCAGCACCAGAAGCCCGAGGCCGTAGACGGCCAGCCGGGTCCGGCGCAGCCACCCGTTCACGATGATGACGACCCCGACGACAATGGCCAGGACCATCAGGATACGCAAGGCGGGAAGCTGGGCGTGGATGTCCGTGTAGCTCGCCCCGAAAGCCACGCCCCGCGTCGAGTAGAGGAGGTTGAGTTGGCCCAGGAAGTAGCCGCCCGCCTTCAGGAGGACGATGGCCCCGCCGATGACGGAGAGGTGCCTCCAGGCGCGCGCCGAGAAGCGCGGCCGCAACCCCGGAAACTCGATGCCGCTGTTGCCGAGGTAGAACAGAGCCGTCGCCAGGAGCGTGACGACCAGGAGGGACATGATCTCCGCGTAGAGGAGCCGGTAGAACGGGAGCGCGAAGAGGTAGAACCCGATGTCCCGCTGGAAGAACGGGTCGGTCAGGCCAAACGGCGTGGCGTGCAGGAAACTCTGGACGGACAGCCAACTCGCGGCCGCCCCCAGGCCCACGAAGATCGCCACGACCAGGGGCCCGAGGTAGGTGATGAGGTTGAGGATGGGGATGGTGATGTGGACCCGGAACTGGTCATCGGGGGCGGCGAACTCGACCGGGCGAAGCGGGCCGGCCCGGCGGGCCACGAGGACGTTCCCGAGGATGAAGAGGTAGGTGACCAGACCGGCGATGGCCCCGACGAGCACTCTGGACAGGATACCGATCGTGAAAACCCCCTGGAAGCCCAGGCTGGCAAACCAGAGGTAATCGGTGAGGATGAAAGCCCCGTAGTAGGCCACCAGAATGAGCGCGGCCAGGAAAATGATGACGTTCCTCAGACTGAACACTCTCCGCATGACGACACACCTCCGTGGAACGCTGCCCCGCGGGTCGGCCCCGCTGTCAGGTCCTGATGATGGACAGAAGACCCTGGAAGCCGAACCAGCCCCCGAGGACGAGAAGGAGCAGACCGCAAGCCACAAGCAAAGTCTTGTACCCGCGGGCCGTCAGCAACCGGCGCCCGCCAGCCACTGCCAAGGCCACGGCCGAGTACCAGATGAAGTCGGCCGAAACGTGCCCGAAGTAGAAGGCGGCCAGACCCGGGGCCCCCAGGGGGCGAGCCAGGGTCAAGTAGGAGAGGCCGACGGTGGCCCACCACAGGGCCCAGAAAGGCCCGCTGACCGTGGCCGCCATCCCCGTGACCGCGGCGCCGACGGCACCCTGGCGGCCGGCGGCGGTCTTCTGGACGCCGGTCCCCGCAGCCCCGGCACGGTTCGCCGGGCCCCCGGACCCAGTATGTTCCGCAACTGGCAAGGTCATGTCACCCCGCCAGGCCGCCCGAGCCGTGCCGTACCCCATCCAGAGCAGGAAGATGCCGCCGACCAGGCTGATGGCTGGCGCGACTCCCGGCCGGGTGAGGACGGCCCCCAGGCCCAGGGAAAGCCCGACGACCGCGAAGAGCTCGAGGATGGCGTGGCCGACGGTGACGAACAGCCCGCCCCGCCACCCGTCGCGGGCCGACCGGGTGAGGCAGGCGACAAGCAGGGGACCTGGAGTGATGGCCCCGGAGAAACCGATGGCCAGCGCGGTGAGGAACAGGGGGCCCAGGGTCACTTCTCCCCTTCCCCCTCCCCCTGGACGTCTTCCGCCGGCTCCGGCGGGGACGTCGCCCCGGCCCGAGCCGCCCGCCTCCCGGCCTCCTTCAGGCGCCGGTAGTGCTCGTAAGTCATCAGGATGTCGCGGGCTTTCGACCCCTCGAAGGGCCCGACGACGCCCTTCTCCTCCATCATGTCAATCAGGCGGCCGGCTCGCGTGTAGCCCACGCGCAGCTTGCGCTGGAGCATGGAGATGGAGGCCTGGCCCGACTCCATGACCACCCGGATGGCGTCCTCGAAGAGGGTGTCGTCGGCTTCCTCCTCCGGGCCATGCGCGACCTCTTCGGCCGACAGGATGTCCGACACGTAACGCGGTCGCGCCTGGGCCTTGGCGTGGGCCACGATGGCCTCGATCTCCCGTTCCGTGACGTAGGCGCCCTGGACCCGGATGGGCTTGCTGGTGCCGACAGGCATGTAGAGCATGTCGCCTTGCCCGAGGAGCTTCTCGGCCCCGGGCCCGTCGATGATGGTCCTGGAGTCGACCTGTGAGGCCACCTTGAAGGCGACGCGGGTCGGAATGTTGGCCTTGATGGTGCCGGTGACGACGTCGACCGACGGGCGCTGGGTGGCCACCACCAGATGGATGCCGGCCGCCCGGGCCATCTGGGCCAACCGCCAGATGGCATCCTCCACGTCCACCGGGGCGACCATCATGAGGTCGCCGAGTTCGTCGATGATGATGACGATGTAGGGCAGAGGCTGCGGCCCGGGGACCGCCGGCCGGTCCCATTCCGCGACCATGGCGTTGTACCGGTTGATGTCGCGGACCCCCGCCGCGGCGAAGAGCTCGTACCTCTCCTCCATCTGCTTGACCGCCCAGCGCAGGCAGCCGGCGGCCTTCTTGGGGTCGGTCACCACCGGGGCCAGAAGATGCGGGATGCCCTCGTACATGCTCAGTTCGACGACCTTCGGGTCGATGAGGAGCAGCTTCACTTCGTTGGGCTTGGCCCGCAGGAGCAGGCTCGCCAGGAGGGCGTTGATGCACACGCTCTTGCCCGAACCGGTGGTGCCGGCGATGAGGACGTGCAGCAGGCGGCCGAGGTCACCGGTGATGGGCCGGCCGGTGATCTCCTTGCCGAAGACCACGGTAAGCTTGGAGGACAGGTTCTGGACCTCGGGGTCTTCCAGGACCTCGCGGAGCGGCACCGTGGAGACCTCGAGGTTCGGGACCTCGATGCCCACGGCGTGCTTGCCGGGTATCGGGGCCTCGATACGCACGCCTTGCGAGGCCATGTGCAAGGCGATGTCGTCCGCCAGGGCGACGATGCGGGCCACCTTCACCCCCGGCGCCGGCTGGAACTCGAAGCGGGTCACGACCGGACCGCGCCTGCTCTCCAGGACCTTCCCGCCGACTCCGAAGCTGGCGAGGGTGTCTTCGAGGATGCGAGCCTTCTCTTCGAAATCCTGCCGGCTGCGGCGGCCCTTGGCCGGCGGGGTCGGGTCCAACAGCGACAGGGGCGGCAGTTCATAGAGCAGGTCTTCCGTGAGGGAAATCTGGTCGTACGGTTTCCGGGCGCCGGCGGCCTTGGCGCCACCGGCCGGCTGGCCGATGGCCCGGACCGCGGTCCCGGAGGCGCCGGCGGCCACGCCCGAGACGCCGGTCGCGGCGGCCGCCCGGATCGCCCCGGCCGCGCCGGTCGCGGACGCCGACTCACCGCCCACCGCCCTGCCCGACCCGAACCGGACAGCCGCGCCGCCCAAGGCCAGGTGCACGCCTGATACGCCCTGGCCCGGACGCACGCCGGCGGAAAAGCGGCTCGGGACCGTTGTCGCCTCCGCCGCCGCCCCTCGTGCGGCGTACCCGCGGGGCTCGTACTCCGGCGTCGGACCCTTGCGGCGAGGTTTCTCCTTCCGCCCGAGGCGGCCGACGAACTTGCCCGAGGTCTGGGCGGTCCAGCGCGCCGCGCCCGTGACACCGGCCCCCAAGCCCTGGGCCAACCGAACCAGCGAGGTGTCGACGGCGAGGAGAAAGGCGATGAGGCTGAGACAAGCCAGGGCCACGTCGCGCCCCAGCGGACCGAGGACCGAGCGCAGGGCCCAGGTGACGGCCGCGCCGACCACCCCCCCGCCCAGACCGAAGGTGACGTTGTAGAACTCCGCCCCCGTCGTGCCGGGCTGGAAACGGTGGACCCAGCCCAGGGCCACGAGGAGCCCGAGGCCCCACCCCACCGCCCGGGTCCCGGCGAAAAGGTACCCCTTCTTTAAGACGCAGAGGACCCCGATCAAGCCGAGCAGGGCGGGAACGAACATCTGGACGTCGCCGAAGGCGGCGCTCAGGAACTGTTTGACGAAGTCTCCCAGGACCCCGGCTCTGGAGGAGAGTCCAAGGTAGACGAGGACGGTCAGCGAGACCAGGGCGACGCCGAGAATCTCCTGCTTTATCTCATCCCGAAGGTTGGCAAACACGGGTCCGTCCCTCACTTCCGGGGGCCGTGGAGCGCGACCAGCCCTCAGACTTCTACGGCCCGGCGCCCGAAACCTCCCCCCCACCCTATCCCGGCCCGCCGGCCAGGTAGAGCCAGGCCAGGGCGGCGCCGCCGGCCAGCCAGCAGTACCAGGCGAAGCGATGGAGCTGCCCGCGCTCGACGACCCTCACGAGCAAGACCATGGCCCCCAGCCCCGCGACGAACGCGGCGGCGAAGGCGGCCCCCAGTCCGCCCAGGGACACCCCGGCCCGGAGGGCGGCGGAGAACTCCCCTGAACCTACTGTTTCGACGAGGGCGGCCCCCAGGACGGCCGGGATGGCCAGGAGGAAAGCGAAGCGGGCGGCGGCCTCCCCGCGCAGCTTCCGCGTGAGCCCGCCGACGATGGTCAAACCGGACCGCGAGAGCCCGGGAAGGATGGCCAGACCCTGGGCGATCCCGACCCAGAAGGCGTCCGCCGGGCCGAGGTCGCTCGGGCCGCGGCGTCCCTTGCGGATCCAGCGCGACGCGTAGAGGACGGCCCCGGTGACCAGGAGCATGCCCGCCGCCACCTTGGGCTGTTCGAAGGCGCCGCGGAAGAAGGGCTGGAAACCGAAGCCGATGGCCGAGGTCACCAGCGTGGCCAAGAGGATGTTCATGGCCAAACCGCGCCAGGCGTAGTCCTCGCGGACGACGGCCGCGCCGCGGAGGCCGGGCCGGCGCCGGAAGGGCCAGCGGGCCACGGCGGCGAGCATCCGCGCGAGGTCCCGCCAGTAGAGGACGACGACGGCCAGGGCCGTCGCCACGTGCACGGTGACCTCCAGGACCACCCCGGGCACCGTCACGCCGAGGACGCTCTGGGCCAGGACGAGATGACCGGAACTAGAGACGGGAAGGAACTCGGTCAGACCTTGCAGGACGCCAAGGAACACCCACGTGAACCAGGTCATGTGCCGCTCTCTCCCACGGTGGCTATGTCTTACTGGCTACCCAATTATAGCAGGGCCAGCCAGTCCAGCCACATCCACTCGTCGGCCGGGGCCGAAACGCGGGTCGAGATAGTCCGCGGGGTCGGAGCTGAGGAGCCGGCTCACCTGCCAGCCGCCGCCGGAAGCGGGCTCCACCAGGAGCCGCACGGACCCGGAGCGTCCCCGGGCGGCGCACTCGACCAGCCCGGAAGCCACGGGCGGGCAAGGCCAGTCGACGAAGTCGCCGACCCCGTGGCCGATTCCGGCGAGGACGAACTCCTCGGGCATCACCGTGTAGAGAATCACGCCGGGAGCACCCCCTTCTTGGCCCGCACGTCGGCGATGAGGGCGTTGAGCCGGCCGAGGGCCTGGGACACCCCGCCCACCTCGTCGATGAGGCCCTCGCTCACCGCCTCCTCCCCGATGAGCACGGTCCCGATGTCCCGGGCGAGTTCACCCGTCCGGAACATGAGCCCGCGCAACCGCCCTTCGCTGACGCGGGAGTTGGCGACGATGAACCGGACCACCCGGTCCTGCATCTTGTCCAGGTACTCGTACGTCTGCGGGACCCCGATGACCAGACCGCTCAGGCGGATGGGATGGATGGTCATGGTGGCCGTCGGGGTGATGAAGGAGTGGTCGGCCGCCACGGCGACGGGGATGCCGATGCTGTGCCCGCCACCCAGGATGAGCGAGACCGTCGGCGTGGCCATGGTCGCCAGGAGTTCGGCCAGGGCCAGGCCGGCCTCGACGTCGCCCCCCACGGTGTTGAGGATGACCAGGAGGCCTTCGATGTCCGGGTTCATCTCGACCGCCACGAGCTGGGGCATGATGTGCTCGTACTTGGTCGTCTTGTTCTGCGAGGGCAGGACGATGTGGCCCTCGATCTGGCCGACGATGGTCAGGCAGTGGATGTTGCTCTTGCCCCGCGGGACCTCGGTGACACCGAACTTCTCGATGGCCTCGATCGTGGCCTCTTCGTCCTCGGGCGGCAGGTCCGGGTCGGAGTCGGGGTCCGGGCTCGGACCCGCGTACCGGCGACCTCCGTCGGAGGGGCGAGGCCCCGCCGGCCCCCGGGGCTGATGAGGGGCCACCTCGGGCGACGGCGCCGGCCCGCCGGGCGAGGGCGGTCCGGGCGGGGCCGTCCAGGGCTGTCCGGGAACGGTCGGCCCGGGAACACCTTCCGGACCTCGGCCTGCTTGCCAAAACAAGGGCATCCCTCCAGGTCGTACGACCCGGATAGGATGCCCGTAACCGTGCTCGTCCTATTGCCCTGTCCTAGCCCTCTATCGGCCGGACCTTCCCGGTCTTGCCGGGCACCTCGCCCGGTCCCTCATCCTGCGGGTAGTCCTCGCTCGCCTCGCGGACGCGCGTCCCGCCCGGGCCGACCTCCAGGATGACCGGGATGATCATCGGCCTCCGGCGCGTCCGATCGTTGAACAGGTTGGACACGGCCTGCCGCACCCGGCTCTTGACCTTGGGCCACTCACGGCTCCCGCCCGCGTAGAGCGCGAGGAGAGTCTCCCTGACCCGTTCCTTGGCCTCGTCGATGAGTTCCTCGGACTCGCGGGCGTAGACGAAGCCCCGCGAGATGACCTCCGGCCCGGACAGGATCTCGCCGGCCGCCGGGTTGACGGCGACGGAGATGAGGACGATGCCGTCCTGGGCGAGCTGGCGCCGGTCGCGGAGGACGATGTCGCCCACGTCACCGACGCCCAGGCCGTCGATCATGATCTGACCGGAATGAACCTTCCCGGCTGGACGCACGCGGTCGCGCGTGAACTCCAGGACCGCCCCGTTTTCGACGAGATAGATGTTCTCTTTCGGAATCCCGACATCCCGGGCGAGTTGGCTGTTTCTCACCATGTGCCGCCACTCGCCGTGCATCGGGACGAAGAACTTCGGCCGGACGATGTTCATCATCAGCTTCAGTTCTTCCTGAGAAGCGTGGCCGGAGACGTGCACCCCGCTGGAGGCTTCGTAGATGACGTCCGCCCCCTGGCGGAAGAGCAGGTCCACCGTGCGGGCGACCAGGGTCTCGTTCCCGGGCACCGGCGTGGCCGCGAAGACCACGGTGTCCCCGGGCTTTATCTCGGTCCGGCGGTAATCGCCGGCGGCGATGCGGGCCAGGGCCGACATCGGCTCACCCTGGCTGCCCGTGGTGAGCAGGACGACGCGCTCGGACGGCAGCCGGTTGAGCTCGTCCATCTCCACCAGGGTGTCGGGCGGAAGGCGCAGGTAGCCGAGGCGGGCGGCGATCTCCACCGTGTCGGACATGCTCCGACCGGTGACCCCGACCTTGCGGCCGACGCTGCGCGCCGCGTCCAAGACCTGCTGGATCCGGTGAACGTTCGAGGCGAAGGTCGTCACCAGGATCCGGCCGGTCCGGTTCCAGAAGATCTCGCGGAGGCGCTGGCCGACCACGCGCTCGGAGGCGGTGTAGCCGACCCTTTCGGCATTGGTGCTGTCCATGAGGAGGGCCAGCACGCCGCGTTCGGCGTACTCACCGAGGGCCTGGTAGTCGGCCATCTTGCCGTCGATCGGGGTCTGGTCGAACTTGAAGTCTCCGGTGTGGATCATGGTCCCCACCGCGGTCTTGACCGCGAACCCGAAGGAGTCGGGGATGCTGTGGTTCACGCGGAAGGGGGTGACCTCGAAGGGCCCGACGGTGACCGACCGCCCGGGCTCGACCTTCTTGCCCTCGAAGTTCCTGACCTTCATCTCCTCCAGCTTAGGCTGGAGCATCCCCAGGACCAGCGGGCTGGCGTAGACCGGGACCTTCATCTCCCGAAGAAGATAGGGCACCGCCCCTATGTGGTCCTCATGCCCGTGGGTGATGAAGAGGGCCTTGACGTCCTTGCCCCGTTGGGTGAGGAAGGTCAGGTCCGGCAGGATGATGTCCACGCCGAAAAAGTCTTCGTCGGGGAAAGTCATCCCGCAGTCGATGAGGATTATCTGACCGTCGTGCTCGATGAAGCAGCAGTTCTTGCCAATCTCTCCCTGACCGCCCAAAAAACCCACCCGCATCGTACCGCGGCTGGCGCGGCCTTTCAGTGTTTCTTCCACCAGTTGTTGACCTCCGAATCGAATTCTTGTCGTGTCTCGTCCATGTCGCCAATCGCCCCGGCTAGCCGGAGCGAATCGTCCGAAAACGGGCCCGGTCCAAACGGGAACGAGCCAGGCTTGTACAGGAACGGTACCCCATTATAGCCGCCTGGGGGTGGGAATTGCAAAGCTCAGCTTCCCTCCGCCATCTCAAACCAAGGACCCTGGGGCTCCAGGCCGAGGGCGGCGGCGTACTCGCGGGCCTTCGCCAAAGACTTAGCGGCTTCGCCCCGGGGTGAGAGGGGCAGCCCCTCCAACTGCCGCGCCAGCTTGAGCTTCTTGAACCGTTCAACCTCCTCCAGGCCCAGGTACGCGGCCAGTCGGGAGACCTCGAGCCGGCTGTCGCCGAAGCGGTCCACAACCAGGGCGAGGTAACGGGGTTCATAGGGGTTCAGGCCGACGATCTCCGTCAGGACCCTGGCCGCGTCGGCCTCCGTCGCGTTGCCGTCCACGAGGCGACCGAACATAGCCGCGGCCCGGCCTGCCGGCTCTGAACCGACGGCTTCGGCCGTAGTCAGGCCGCGGTCTCGGAGGGCTTGCAGCACGGCCAGGTGCATGGCGAGCACGGCTCGCTCGAGCCCTTTCTCCAGAGTGGCCAGGGTCTGGGGATCGTGAAAGACCTGGTTCACTCTGATGGCGGCGCCGGCCGTGGAGATGGCCCGGCCGACGGCGCCCCGGGCATCGTGGATGGCGCCGCCGATGGCCGTCATCGCGCCGGCCTGCGCGGCCCCCGCCAGCGCGCCACCGAGGCCCGCGCCGGCCAGGGCGGCGCCCCCGGCCGAGGAGAAGGCCTGCCCCACCAGGCTCCCGACTCCGCTCATGACCTGGGCCTCCGCCGCGCCCGCCAACCTGTCGCCGAGGCCCCTGCCCCCGACCGGCCCGGTCGTCGGCGGTCGGCCGAGCATGATCTCCTCGTACTTGGCCGTGACGGTCCTGACGGTGGCCTCCCAGTCGCAGTACTGGCCGTAGTAGGCGGTCCAGAACCAAGCTCGGTCGAGGCCGCGGAGGCCTTTGCCCGCCAGCCGGCGGAGGGAGTACTCACAGGCCTCGTCGATGCGCCTGAGGCCTTGCTGCCGCACGTTGTGGTACACGTCGGCAAGACTTTGGTTGTGAGTCAGGTAGTCTCCGGCGAACGCGGCCGCCTGTCCCGCGGCCAGTTCAGCGTACTCCTTGCGGAGAGCGTTGTACTCCTCCCGCGCGTCGCTGAAGGCTATCTCCTTCCCCAGCAGCGGAAAGCTTGTCGCCATCAGCCCGGCCTCCTGGACC
>CALMHV010000026.1 GCA_937863905.1 uncultured Bacillota bacterium | reverse complement strand
GGTCTGTCTAGACGGTGCAACATGTGTCTGAACAGTGGAGACGACGAGGCACGGAAAAGGTTCCCGGGAGGCTAGCCCCTCTTGGCGGCATTGCGCGCGGCCTCGACGGTACGGGCCGCGAGGGCTTTGATGCTGAGCGTGTCCATGCCGCGCACGTAGGTCTCGAGGGTGTCGCCGATGGGGTCGGTCCACCGGCGACCGATGCCCTCCGGGCCCAGCATCGCGCCCCGAACGCCGGCCACCTGAGCCGCGTTGCAGTCGACGTCCAGCCCGCACCTGGCGATGAGCTGCATCGTCCGGTCGAAATCGCCCCGCCCGAACCACAGGGCCACGACCTCGGCCGCCGCGTTCGGGTAGGCGTGAACCCAGTTGTACTCCTCCAAGAGCTTCTCGCACCGGCGCCACGCCGTCCACGCCGGGCTGTTCGCGGCTCCCGGGTCTTCGCGCTCGGCCTCCCGGCAGGCCGCCAGGGCCTGGTCAAGCACCCAGCGGTACTGCGTCCCCGGCGGGATGAGGCCGGTCACTTCCTCCACCAGGGCCCGCACGTCCCGCCGGACGAAGGCCAGGGCGGTGAGCATGGCGTTGAAGGTCTCGCCGAGGACGCCGTTGCCGGCGTGGGAGACGACCCCATCTATCCAGGCCAGACGGGCCGCCTCGGCAGCGTCCCCCGGGGCCACCAGGCCGCACATGGCCCCGCGCATCTGCGCCCCGATCCAGTCCGTGAACGGGTTGGCGCGTGTGCCGCTCTCGGGCGGGTAGAGGCCCAGCCTCAGGTTGGCCAGGGCCACGTGCTCCGCCGACCACCCGAACGGCACCAGGACGACCCAGCGTTCGGCCACGTCCGCTGAGGTCACCAGGTGGCCCCGGTGGGCGAAGGCCTCCAGGAAGGCCAGTTCGAAGGCGATATCGTCATTGTAGGTCGTGGGGGGCTGGAGGTAGCCCGTGACGTCGCCGTATCGTTCGGCGATGCGATCGGCCGAGTAACCCTCAAGGGCCGAGCCAAGGGCGCCGCCGCAGATTTGGGCGAGCCATCCGGCCTCCACCCTGGCGTCGAGGTCGGCCGGAGCCACCGGCTCGGGCGCCGGGAAGCTCACGGCGGCCCGGTGCTCCTCCCAGGTGGTGACGAGGCGGTGCGTCCAGTACGGGCTCGCCGGGTCGACCGGCGCCAGGGCCAGTTCCCGCCACAGGAGGGAGGTGAGCCCGGTCAGGGCGCCGATGTCCCACCGGGCAAAGGCGTCCTGCCCGGCGACCAGGAGACGGTCGGCGGCCGAGACGTCAAGGCCCCGGTTCGCGGCGGCCTGCACGGCCCCGCGCATGAGGCACTGGGGCGCTCCCGAGACGGGCACCTCGCTGTACCAGAGCACGACCAGCATGTTGTCCTGGGACTCTCTGAGCCACTTCATGGCGCCCCAGGTCTGCCCCGCGTCGGAGAGATCCTTCGGCCGCGCGGACCGGCGTATTTCGAGTTCGGTCTCCCAGGCCCTCGACAATGGCGAACCCTCCTCCTTGGTAAGCCCGACCCTCCCCGCCGGTCACGACGACCGGACGGCGTCTTCCGGCGGCTCGTAGCGGTCCCTCGCCCCCGCCAGGCGGTCGACCTCGTGCCGCGTGGGCATCGAGGGCTGCGCCCCGCGCCGCGTGACGGAGAGGGCCGCCGCCCGGTTGGCGAAGGCCACCCCGTCGAGCAGGTCGAGCCCCTCGACCAGGGCCACACCGAGGGCCCCGGCGAACGCGTCGCCCGCTCCCGTCGTGTCCACCGCCGGGACTTCGAGGCCCGGGACATGATCACAGCGGCCGTTGGCAGCCACAATGGCGCCCTGGGCGCCAACCTTGAGGACGACTGCCCGCGGGCCCAGGTCCAGCAGATCGCCCGCCACATCCCAAGCCGCCGCGAGGTCCGGCACGGCGCGTCCGGCCAGGACACCGGCTTCGTGTTGATTGGGGAGCAAGACGTCCGCGAGTTGCAGGAGTTCCCGGGGCAGAGGGCCGCCCGGGACGGGGGCGGGGTCCAGGAGCACTCGCGCTCCGGCCGCAGCGGCCGCTCGGGCCGCCGCGACTACGGTCTCAAGCGGTACCTCGAGCTGAAGCAGGACGGCGCCCGCCTCTCGGAAGAGGTTCGCGCCGGCGGCGACGTCGTTCGGGGTCAGCAGGCCGTTGGCGCCGGGAACGATGACGATACTGTTCTCCCCGTTGCCGTCGACGGTGATGAGGGCCACGCCGGTCGAGACGCCGACCGTGCGGGCGACCGGCCGGGTGTCAACACCCGCCTCGCGAAGGCTGCCAAGGAGGCGCTCCCCGAAGGCGTCCTCGCCGACCCGCCCGAGAAGGCTGACGTGACCACCCAGCCGAGCCGCAGCCAGGGCCTGGTTGGCGCCCTTTCCTCCCGGGGCCATGGCAAACGCGGTCCCGGCCAGCGTCTCGCCCGGACCCGGGCGGCGGTCGCAATAGACGATAAGGTCCATGTTCAGGCTGCCCACGACAAGGACGCGCTTGGGCCCCACGGCCGACCCTCCCCGCAATGAGGTAGCGCTTCGGGTAGGGAGCGCGCGAATCCTGTTACGCCGGGACGGGGAGGGTGGAGGAACCAGCCCTCCACCCTCCCTCGCCTTA
>CALMHV010000025.1 GCA_937863905.1 uncultured Bacillota bacterium | reverse complement strand
GCGGTCTAGGGCGCCGGGTAGACCTTGCCCCGCTCGACCTCCGCGGCCGTCTGGGCCAGAACCCTCTGGTCGATGCCCGTGCGGGCCGCCAGCCTCTCCTCGAGGAACTTTTTCGCCTGGGGGGGGAAGAGGGCGTAGGAGAGCACATCTTGGGCCGACTCCGCCAGGGGCGCCGCTTCCCGCCGCGCCTCCTCGAGCCCGGGCGGCAGGAGATCGGCCGGACGGACCGTGACCAGGGCCTCGTCCCCGATGACTTTCCGGCGGACGGCGTCGTCGACCTCGCCGGGCGGAAGCCCGTAGAGGCCGCGCATGTACGCTTTCGTCTCGTTGGAGACCATCTTGAACCTCTCGCCGGCAAGCACGTTCAGCACGGCCTGGGAACCCACGATCTGGCTCGACGGCGTGACCAGGGGCGGATAGCCCATCTCCTGGCGGAGCCGCGGCAGTTCGGCCAGGACCTCCGGGAGCCGGTCCAAGGCCTTCTGCTGCTCGAGTTGGGCGATGAAGTTGCTGTACATCCCGCCCGGTATCTGGTACCGGATGACGTTGACGTCGACCGTGGTTCCAACGTCCACCTCGGCGTACTTCTTCCTCACCTCGCGGAAGAACTCGGCGATGCGCGCCAGGAGCGCAAGGTCGAGGCCGGTGTCGCGGGCGGTGCCGGCCAGGGCGGCGACCAGGCTCTCCGTCGGGGGCTGCGAGGTGCCGAGGGCCAGCGTGGAGATGGCCGTGTCGACGACGTCGACCCCGGCTTCCGCCGCCTTCAGGTAGGCCATGGAGCCCATGCCCGAGGTGTAGTGACAATGGAGTTGGACCGGCAGACCGACGGCCTCTTTGAGGCGGCGGATGATGAGTTCGGCGTCATAGGGGGTGATGATGCCGGCCATGTCCTTCACGCAGATGGAGTCGACCCCGAGTTCGGCGAGTTCCTTGGCTGTTCGCGTGAACGAGCAGACGTCGTGGATGGGGCTGACGGTGTAGGACACGGTGCCCTGGACGTGGGCGCCCGCGTCTTTGGCCGCCCGGATGGCCGTCTCCATGTTGCGGACGTCATTTAGGCCGTCGAAAATGCGGAAGATGTCGATGCCGTCGCCGGCGGCACGACGCACGAACTCGGTGACGATGTCGTCGGGATAGTGTTTGTAGCCGACGAGGTTCTGGCCCCGCAGGAGCATCTGGAGCTTAGACTTCTTGAACCCCTTGCGGAGGAGGCGAAGGCGCTCCCAGGGGTCCTCGCCGAGAAAGCGCAGGCAGGTGTCGAAAGTGGCCCCGCCCCAGACCTCCAGGGAGTGGAACCCGACCGCGTCCAGCATCTCCACCGCCGGGAGCATATCCTCAAGGCGCAACCTGGTCGCCAGGAGCGACTGGTGCGCGTCGCGGAGGGTCGTGTCGGTGAGGCCTAGCCTGGTCATAGCCCTCCAGCGAACAAAGACGCGAAGAGGCTGAGCCAGACGACGCCGATGATGACGACTAGGACCAGGAAGACGCCGAGGGGCACGAGGGCCGCGCCGACGGCCCGGCCCGTGTCGAGGCCGTGAACCTCCCGGATGGCGATGATGTCCAGGATGAGCCTCCAGACCAGGATGCCCAGCGTGAAGGCGAGCGCCAGACCGCTGAGAGACGGCCGGTTCCCGAGGAGGAGCCCTATCGGGACGGAGACGAGCGTCGGGGCGTAGGTCAGGCCGAAGGCGGCGAAGAGCTTGCGGCCGTCGCCCCGGCCCCCGAAGAAGACGCCCATCAGGTTGAGGGCCCCCGCCTTGAAAAAGAGAGTCACCGGCGCCCAGAGAAGAGCGAAAAAGGCCATCCCCAGGACCAATCCGACCCCGCTGGGCAGGGCGTCGATGGGCACCGGCAGGCCGCCCGAAGTCTGGGCGAACCCCTCCAAGAAGCCGCGCCACACCTGGAGGAACGACGCCCCTCCGGCAAGGACGTTGACGAGGATGACGACCAGGTAGATGAGGAGGGCGGGGCCGATGGGCGGCCGCGGCCTCTGGGCGACGTTCCGGAGAGTGGCGACGGGCGTGGCGATGATGCCGTAGAGAAGCTCGATGAAGTCCGTGAAGAACGGTGGCGGCTGGGGCGGCGCCGGAACGTCCGCGGCGTTGCCGCCGGCCGGGACTTCGGAAGAATCGGGTGTTCTTTTGTCTTCGTTCACTTTGGACCCTCCCCCGAACCAGTTGGGCTGACTGGGTTCAACAGGCCGCTGCCGGGCAGGCCCGCCAGCGACCGCAGGCTGCGCAAGAGAGCGCTCGCTTCCCCGAGGAGTAACTCGAGGTAGGTGCGGCGTCCGAACTCCTGGACGCGGTAGGAGTCGGCCACTCCCGCCAGGTCGGCCGCTTTCTCCACGGCCGGGGTCAGCCCGCCCAGGCTGTCCACGAGGCCGACGGCCATGGCCTGGCTGCCCGTGAAGACCCGCCCGTCGGCCACGGCGAGCACGGCCTCGCGCGGCAGGTTGCGGCCGGCGGCGACGGTATCGACGAACTGGTCGTACAGGTCCTGGATCATGGAGCGCAGTATCTCCTTCTCGGCGTCGGTCATCGGGCGGCTGGATGAACCCATGTCCTTATACGGGCCTGACGTGAGCGTGAGGTACTCGATGCCGAGCTTGCGGTAGAGTTCCTCGTAGTTGGCGACCTGCCAGATGACCCCGATGCTCCCGGTCAGGGTGCCCGCGTTGGCGAAGATGTGGTCGGTGTTGGCGGCGATCCAGTAGGCCCCCGAGGCGGCCGTGTCGGCCATCGACGTGACCACCGTCTTGCCTTCCAAGCGCAGGAGCGCGAGTTCCTCGCAGATCTCCTGGGCGGCGGCGGGGCTGCCGCCGGGGCTGTTCATGCGGAGGACGACGGCCTTGACCGTCGGATTCCGCCTCAGTTCAGCGAGGGTGGCGACGACGGTGTCCGAACCGCACGTCCCCGAGGCCAGGGCCGACCCCGCGCCGCTGAAACCGGTGGCCAGGACCCCGTCCAAGCGGACGATGGCGATGATGGGCTGGCTCCCGGACACGATGTCGTGTCCCGAACGGCCGGCCGGGCTCAGAATGGGCAGGACGGTAGCGAGGAAGATGACGACGAGAACGAGGATAACGACGACCTGCTTGGTCTTCAAGAGGCGCGCCCTCCTTAGGACCCAAGGGTTCTGCCCCCAGGAGGGCAATCCTCCAGTCAGCCGGCGGCTTGGGTCGGCGGGGAGGCGACTTCCCAACCCGCGGCGGCCTCGCTTCCAAGGGAGACAGTCCGGGCCGCGACGGCCCGACCGCCTCGGAAGTAGACGCGACCAAGACGCGGGCTGGCCAGGACCCGGCGGATGCGGACGAGGATAAGGGAACCCGGCGTGATCTCGGGGCGCGCCGTCACCTCGACGATGGTCTGCTGCATGCTGACCCGGCCCACGATGTCCAGCGGGTGTCCGTCGTGCTCGAAGATGGAGCGGCCTTCGGCCCTGGGGCGCAGCCTGGCCAGCGGGCCGACGAGAAGGCCGCGCCGGTGGAGGGCGATGAAGAGACCCCGGACGAAGACACGCAGCCGGGCGCGGGGCCGGAAGGTGGTGGGCCTTATCTCGGCGCCGACGCCGTCGGCGTAGCCCACGGGCAGGGTGGCCAGGCGCATCCGGTGCTTGACGACGACGTCGGGCCCATAGCCCACGCCCGCGCCGGGAGGCACCTCACGGACCTCCAGGACGCGCGTCCGCATGGTCCAGGCCTCGCGGAGCTTCGGGAAGGCCGCCGCGTCGGTGCCGGTGGTCCCAGCGGCGGCACCCGCAGCGCCCTTGCCGGCAACCTGGGCCATCGCGTCGCCGGACCCGCCATACCCGTAGAAGAGGTTCCCGACGCGCACGAGGTCAAGGTAGCTCTCAGGCAAGAGCATGACCGCCGCGCTGCAGGCGGCGTGGCGAAGGGGCACGACGAGCCCTCGGCTCTCGACCGAGGCCACGGCCCAGGCGAACCGGGTGAGTTGCTGGCGCATGAGGGCGAGACTGGCCGGGCTCCGGTCGGCGCCGGTCGAAAAATGCGTGTAGAGGCCCTCCACGGTCAGGCCGGGCTGGGCGGCGATACGGACCGCGAGGTCGGCGACCCTCTCGGGCTTGACCCCGGTCCGGCTCATTCCCGTGTCGATGGCGATGTGGACCGGGATGGCCGAAGGCCGCCTGGTGGCCGGCCCGGTGGGCAAGGCCCGATAGGCCTGGCTCAGGGCCTCGGCCGCGCCGAGGTCGGTGACGGTCGGGGTCACCTCGGCAAGCACGGCCGTGCCGGCCTCGGCCGGCGTAAGCGGATTCAGCATCAGGATGGGGATGGTCAGGCCGGCCTGGCGGAGCTCAAGACCCTCAAGCAGGGTGCTCACGCCCAGGGCGTCAGCGCCGGCCAGGGCGGCCGCTCGGGCCGTCTCGACGGCCCCGTGACCGTAGGCGTCGGCCTTGACGACGACCATGACCTTCGGCGGACCGGAGGGCGGCCTGAGCCCGTGGCGTTCGGCGAACCCGCGGGCGTGCTCAGGCCGAGACCGGCAGACGAAGGCCCGAATCTCGGTGAGATTGCCGGCCAGGGCGTCCAGGTCGATCTCGATCCAGGTGGGACCGAGGGTCTCCCAAGGACGCTCCAGGCCGCCGCTTGTGGACGTCAGGGCGCCAGGGCGCATCAAGGCAGAAATCTCTCCCGTCCGGAAGGATAGTTTTGGGTTGACGACGATGCCTGCGCGTGAGTGGTCAGTTGAGGTGTTTATGAGATGTTGTCGACATTCGAATTATGTCAAGAAAGTTGGGCGCGGGCAAAGGAAAGGTGTCCCAAAGGCGCCGGAGGCTACTTTGACCTTCGGGCGAGGGCGGCGGCCACGAAGTCGCGGAAGAGCGGGTGCGGCCGGTTCGGACGTGACTTGAACTCCAGGTGGAACTGCGTGGCGCAGTACCACGGATGGTCCTTCAGTTCGACTATCTCCACGAGGCGGTTATCCGGCGAAAGCCCGCTCAGCACGAGTCCGGCCGCTGTGAGCTGCTCGCGATAGGCATTGTTGAACTCGAAACGATGGCGGTGCCGTTCCTGGACAAGCCGTTCGCCGTAAGCGTCGGCGGCCAGCGTCCCCGGCTCCAGCACGCACGGGTAGGCGCCGAGGCGCATGGTGCCGCCAAGGTTCTCGACATTCTGCTGGTCGGGCATGAGGTCGATGACCGGGTCGGGTGTGTCCGGCGAGAACTCGGTGCTGTTGGCGTCGTCCAGCCCGCAAACGTTCCGAGCCAACTCGATGACCCCGAGCTGCATCCCCAGGCAGATGCCCAGGTAGGGCACTTTGTTCTCTCGGGCCCAGCGGATGGCTTCGATCTTGCCCTCGACGCCCCGGTACCCGAAGCCGCCCGGCACGATGACCCCGTCCACGTCGGCCAGGACCTCGTCGGCCTTGCCGCGCCGCCCGACGTAGGCCCGGCGCTCGCGCCGCGAGAGGTCCATCAGGAAGCCCACGGAGGTTCCTTCCGCCGCCTCGAGGGAGCCGGCGCCGTGACCGGCCCTCAGGGCCCGGTGCTCGGCCGACTGGTCCGAGGCGTCGGCGACGGCACCGTTGACGGCGGGCCGGCCATTGCCCGCG
>CALMHV010000024.1 GCA_937863905.1 uncultured Bacillota bacterium | reverse complement strand
GAACAGCCCCGCGAGCCGGCTCGGCGCCCGAAGATCGACCCCGCCAGGCGCGGCGCCTTCTCGGCCGGCCTGACCCTCATCCTCATCGGCCTCGCCCTGGTGATCATCCAGTGGGTTCCCGAACTCCACCTCTGGGCGAACTGGACCGAGTCCTGGCCGCTCCTCATCGTCGGCGTCGGCGCGCTCGTGGGTATCATCGGCATAGCCAGCGCCACGCCCGACTCGCTCATCGCCACCGGCGTCCTGGCGGGCCTCGGTCTCCTGCTCTACTGGCAGAACATGACGGGCGACTGGGGAAGCTGGGCCTACGCTTGGGCCTTGATTCCCGGGTTCGCGGGCGCGGGGATGCTGCTGGCCGGCCTCTACCGGCTGGTCCTCGGACATGAAATCCGCCGGACGCTCATCGACGGGGTCTCAAACCTCATCGTGAGCTTCCTTCTGTTCTCCATCTTCGGATCGTTCCTGGGCGGCCCGGACTATCTCCAGCAGATCTGGCCGGCCAGCATCATCGTCCTGGGCCTCTGGATCCTCTTCCGCCCGAGGCGCCGCTCCCGGCGCGAATCGTCCAGGCGCGACGAAGAGGATTAGGCCTTGTCGAGGGCCTCGATGAAGGCCCGCACGAACCGATAGTTCCTCTCAAGGGCGCCGCCGCTGGCGGCGTCCATGTTTTCCACGGTGTCGGACGGCTTGTGCCAGTACGGGGCCAACCCCTGGCGCGTGATGCCCATGAGGGTGATGGCCGGCACCCCCGCCAGGAGGGCGTCGGACATCTCGGTGACCCCGCCCATGACCTTACCTGGATAGGCGCCCAGGTCGGGGTTCTCGGCGGCCAACCGCTGGGCGAGGCGCAGCAGTTCGGGGGCCGGCCGGAGCGGCAACACGAACCCCTCACTCTCCAGCCAAGCCGGGCCGGCGCAGCCGAGCATCTCCAGGGCCACGGCCCGCGGCTCGGTCATCTCACCCTTGTGCCGGGCGAAGAAGGTCTTGGCCCCCTCGTGCAGGGCCTCCTCGCAGCCCGAGGCCAGGAGCCAGACCCGGGTGCGGGTGAGCGGGGCGGCGGCCAGATCCTCGGCCAGGGTCAGGACCAGTCCGGCCCCGGTGGCGTTGTCGTTGGCCCCCGCCGTGGAGCGCGTCCGGTGGGCCTGGAGGCAGAGGAAAAGGAGAAGGTGGGCCATGACCGCCGTGAAGATGGAGACCGTCCAGGCCCAGGGCCAGCCGAGAAGCAACCCGCCGGCGTAGAGGGCCACCTGGCCGATGAACGAGACGAAGGCCACGGTGGAGAAGAGGCGGTAGGCCCGCATCCAGCCGGGCGTGCTGAAGATGATGGGGGTCCGCTGGCTGTCGACGTGGCCGATGAGGACGAGGTCGCGGATGGGTGCGGTGGCACCACCGGCTGCGCGCGGCTCAACCACGGCGTAGACGTTCTGGCTGGGTCGCTTGGGGAGAAGGGCCTGAATGAGATGCGGCCGGAGGGTGATCTCCATGATCTCGCAGGTCACGGCGAAGACCGAGACGAGGAGGGCCAGCCACTTGAGGGCCGGGAAGCCAAAGCCGATACGGTAGAGAGCGAAACCCGCCAGCATCAGGACGGCCACCACCTGGTGGGGCAGGAAGACCGAGCCGGCGCTCCCGAACTCGTCGGTGCGGGGGGCAAGTCCTGCTTCGGCGAAACCGCGGCGGCAATACTCGGACGCCCGGGCCTCGCCCGCGCTGGTCGGGAGCCGGTCGGGGATGTCGCCGGCCAGGGCCTTGATGTGCTCGAGCCAGCGGGACACTCTGGTGGTGATGGTCGTCATGGTCGGGCAGCCTCCTCGGGGAGTCTCCAAATCACAATCCGC
>CALMHV010000023.1 GCA_937863905.1 uncultured Bacillota bacterium | reverse complement strand
CCTATCCCCATGAGCAGGAGCCCCGGCAAGAAGAAGGCCTTGTGGACCAGGGCCTCGGTGGCGGGGTGCCGCCCGGCGAGGAGCCCAAGCCCGACGAAGGCCGCGCACGCCGTGGCGACCGCCGGCACGACGGCCAGGCCGAAGCCGGACATGGCCGCGCCGAGCCCGGCCCCCAGGGAGTCAAGGCCGAGGGCCAGCCCGAGGGCCAGCGATTCCGGTGTCTCGATGACCCCGGAGCGGTCGACGTCGGCCCTGGACGGCTCGACGAGGATCTCGACCACCAGCCCCAGCGGCCGGATACCCATGCGCAGCAATTCCCGGGGCTTTTCGGACGGGGCCAGTCGCTGCCGGTACCCGGTCCACCCCTGATAGAGCTGCCACAGGCCGACCCCGATGAGGACGGCGCCTCCGGCCCGGCGGGCCAGGAGCGGGGTCAGGAACCCGGAGAGGTGATGGCCGACCGCCATCGACAGACCCATGAGCACACCCGTGCACAGGGCGACCACCAGGTAGAGGGTCCAGGGCACCCGGATGCGCCGCAGGCCATAGGCCACGCCCACGCCAAGGCTATCGAGGCTCAGAGCGACGGCCAGGACCAGTACCGAGAGAAGAGTCACCGAGGTCTGTCCCTCCGGCCTTGGGCGCGCCGGACGGCGCCGGCCCCAAGGTCCGAGCCACACTATGCCTGGGAGAGGGGAGCGGTGAAGGGCGGCCCCGGGGGGCGGCCCCGCGGCCCGCCCCCGTACCGAACGAGCCTGCGGGGCGGCGGGCAAGAAGGGAAGGCGTCCTCCGCATGGAAATCCTACCTGTGTGTTTTTGTCTCGGCTCTTGGTAGAGGCTCGTCCTTGCCCTGAGGAAGGATGACAGCGGTGAGGAAGCTTGACTTCGGGCGGGTCCTTCTCGGGCTCCTCATCCTCGCCATAGGTGGCTTCCTGGTCCTCATCAACCTGCAGTTGATGAGCTTCGAAGTCGTCGGCCTGTGGCCCCTCTTCCTCATCGTCCCAGGCGCGGTCCTGCTCAGCATCGCGGTCATTCTCGCTCCCCAAGAGGGGCAAGCCAGCCCTCTCCGCCCGCTTCACGGCGACACCTACCCCGACCAGTTCCGGCAGGGCCCCCTAGTTTGGTAGCTTCTTTGCCGAGAAGACCGCGCATAGCCATAGCTAGCGGTCAGCGTCGCGCTCCTTCGCGTCGAATCACGCTACTGGGTGAAACTTGCATTGGCAAAGCAGGAATTCGCCCGATGACTGGATAATTGTGGTCACGTGGTTCTGCGCAGTGCGGAGTGCCAGGGAGGGACGGGTGATGGAAACGGACGAGGGCAATCTCGAGATGCTCACCACCACGGAGATGATGCGCCTACTCAAGATAAAGAGTCGCACCACCATCCGTAAGCTGGTCCAGAGCGGAGACCTGCCCGCCTACAGGGTGGCCCGCGACCTCCGGTTCAAGCGGAGGGAAGTCGAGGACTACCTGGAGCGCAATCGCGTCAAGCCCTAATCCATCGAACTCCACGACGAAGGGGCCGCAGCCGGCCCAAGACTTTGCGGGAGCCCGAGCAGCGAGAGCTCGGGCTCTTCTCTTGGCTCACAGTGTTCACACATCGTTCATCCCGACGTGATTGCCGGTTAACGGTTTCGTGGTATGGTCGGGGGGCGAAGAGCGCATGCTTCTGGGCGCTCACATCCGGGAGGAGAGATAAAATGGCGAAAAGAATGATGATCATCGCCGTTGTCGCCGTCATGGCTTTGCTGGCCGTTCCAGCCGCCCTCGCGGCCACCGCCGCCGACAACCTGACCCCCACGCCGGACGCCCAAGGCGCCCAGCTTCCTCCGCTTGAGGCCGGCAGGCGCGGCTGCGACATCCGGGCCCAACTGGGGCTCACCGCAGACCAGGCTAGTCAGCTCAAGGCCCTCCGCGAGCAGTTCGGCGCGGACACGAAGGACCTGCGCGAGCAGTTGAGGACGCTCCGCCAGGAACTCGGAGGTCTGCTCCGGTCGGTCGAAGCCACCAGAGCGCAGATCGACGCTAAGTTCCAGGCCCTCGACCAGGTCCAGGCGGCCCTCCGCGACAAGATGCTCACCAACCGCGACGCCCTGAAGGCTATCCTCACGCCCGAGCAGTTCGCCAAGCTAGCCGGCCTGGAGTGCTTCGGGCGCGGCGGGTGGGGTCGGCGCGGACCCAGAGGCGGCGGAAACTAGGGGGCGCCAGCCACCCTTGCCAGGAGTCTGGCGGC
>CALMHV010000022.1 GCA_937863905.1 uncultured Bacillota bacterium | reverse complement strand
CCTCCTCGATCCAACGGAACCTGGCAGGGCAGACCCGCCGGCCCACGGAAAGGACCGCTCATGCGGAAAGAAGCTGGAGACAAGGCCTGGATCGGTCTTCTTGACGCGGACCCGCGCCCGTGGCTGCTGGCATCGGACGAACCAGCCGCGCGGTGGGTGGCCCTGACCGACCTCCTCGACCGGCCGGAGAGCGACCCTGAGGTGGCGGCGGCTCACGCTGCCGTGGTTTCCGATGTCGGGACGCGCGGCCTTATCGCCCGCCTCCCGGCCTGGGGCGTCGACACCGGGGTCTCCGGCCACAGCAGCCCGGGGTACGCCCCCAATCTCCTTCATCTCCTGGCCGACATGGGGGTTGGCCCAGGCGATGACGAGCGCGTCGACGCCCTGCTGGACGAGATGCTGGAGCACCAGGACGCCGCTGGAGGCTTCCTGTTCTACGCCCGGGGAGGCCACGGCGCCAAAGGGCGACCCCCGGAGCCCGCCTGGGGGTCCCTGGCCTGCGACCGGCACGCCATTGTCGAGGTCCTCGTACGCTTTGGGAGAGACGACCACCCTCGCGTGAAAGCCGCCCTGGCCCGGATGGCGGCCGAGCGAGCCGAGACGGCTCAAGGCCGGTCGTGGCTATGCCTGCCCGACGCGGCCACCGGCTTCCGCGGTCCCGGGAGGAAGGCGGACTTCTGTCCGCAGGTGGCGCTCGAGGCCCTGCGAACGTTCGCTCGCCTGCCCGCCTCCAGCCGGCCGCCGGGCCTACTGGATACGGCCCGGGTCTCCCTCCAGGCCTGGCGGAGAAGACACGAGCAAAGACCCTACATGTTCGGCCACGGGCGACGCTTCCTGACGGCTAAGTGGCCGGCCTTCTGGTACGACGCGCAGTGGTTCCTCGACACGCTGGGCCGGTACCCGGAACTCTGGAAGGGAAAGAAGGCCCGGGCCGAGGACAAGCTGGCCCTGGCCGAGGTTGCGGCCGGTTTGGTCACTCACAACTTCGGCCCCGGCGGGCGCGTGACCCCCCGCTCTTGCTACCAGGGCTTCGCGGGCTTCTCCTTCGGGCAGAAGAAGGC
>CALMHV010000021.1 GCA_937863905.1 uncultured Bacillota bacterium | reverse complement strand
CCATTAGGCCCAATGTTTCACTCGCATAGGGTCCTTGACGTGAAGCCAAACCTAGTCATGCAACAGAAGAGTCGACGCAGGAACTGATTACCAGGAGGAGGTGAAAAAGAGTGGGGCAGTCCAATCGCATTCTCGTCCGGGGAGCCGAACACGCGCTTGACCAGTTCAAGTACGAGGTCGCCCGCGAAATCGGCATCCAGATTCCGGCCGACGGCTATTTCGGGGACTACCCGTCTCGTCAGTGCGGGGCCATGGGTGGCTACATGGTCCGCCGGATGATTCAGGACGCGGAGCTTCGTTTGGCCGGTGGCGCCGGGCTCACGACCGTCGGGTTCGGCACGACCAACGTCGGTGTCGGCGGAGGCGTGGCCGGCGGTTACGGCGGAGTCGGCTTGGGAGGCTATCCAACCCGCTAGGTCCGCGACTAGAACAGAAAAGTAACGCCAGGAGCGGCTGTTTTCATCAGCCGCTCCGTCATTGGAGGGAAGACGAGCAGGAAAATCTGCAAAATAGCGGCTGGCCAAAGAGGTTTCGGGAAGCGCGGGTTTTCAAGACAATGTTCGGCCTAGGGAACCGAAACCACATTCAGGGGGAGGTGACAATAGATGCCCAGCAATCGCAGTTCAAACCGGATTCTGGTCCGGGGCGCCGAAGCCGCGCTCGATCAGTTCAAGTATGAGGTCGCGCGTGAGATCGGCCTCCAGATCCCCACGGACGGGTACTTCGGAGATTACACCTCCCGTCAGTGCGGCTCGATGGGCGGGTACATGGTCCGTCGGATGATTCACGACGCGGAAACTCGCCTCGCCGGCGGTTCCGGCCTGCGGCCGACTGGCGGCACGACCGTCTAACGGGCGCAAGACAGGCTGTGAGCAGCCTGTGAAACATCGGGAGCGGCTGCCTTGAGCAGCCGCTCCCCTATCCTATCCAGCGGAACCAAGACCATTCAGCGCGGGTTCAGGTCGCCTGCCGCCCGCCCAGGCGCGACCGGATGTCGGCCCACTCCGCCTGGATTTCCTGGGGGACGGTCCGGCTCCCGCCGCCCCGCCCAGAGGCCAGAAGACACATCTGGGCGAGCCAGTAGCCGCGGAAAGCGACGTTGTAGTTGATCCAGACCTCGAGCCTCGTGGTGATGTTGACCTGCGGGATGCGCACCGGCACACGCAGCCAGCCTGAGGACTCACGGCGCGCCCGCCAGGCGAGAGGCGCCTCGCCCGGGTCTTTGAAGGTGAGCACGATGGCCCCGCGGTACGGGGCCTTGGGTGGCTTGCGGCGGCGGAGGTGGTACTCCAGTTCCTGCTTGTCGGCGCCGTAGCGCAGAGCTTCGCGCACGATCTGGTCCTGCGCCAGTTCTCGGTTCCGGCCGATGTAGGGAATCATGAAGTAGATCTCGATCTCGTCACCCAGGAAGACATCGTCGTCGCGGAGTTCGGTGATGTAGGGAAAGACGGCCCTGAGAACCTCGCCGACGACGCCCGACGGGTAGCCGCGCTGCATGAGGCGGAGGAAGACCTCTTCCCAGTCCTCCAGGTCCAGGCTCTCCGGCGAAAGGTCCTCGATCTGGAAGTGGTCGGGCCAGGCTTTGCGAATCTCGGCGAGAGCGACCGCCAGGCCGGCATAACGCCGGCGGATGGACCCGTCGTACCAGTTCGCGGCCAGAAAGACCTCGAGCTGACTAAAGGAAGGGACCTGGACGTTCAGCCAGTTCACCACGTAGCGGCTGGAGACGACCGATTCAACGAAGGCCGGCACCTGCCAAGCGGTTTCAATCAAGTCACCAAAATGGCGCGGCACTCTCGTCACCTCGGGCATCGGTCCACCTCCAGATATAGAGGGTACATACGCGAGGCGGCCTTTGTCAAGGCGGCGGTACCGGCCGGTGCCTGGACAGACTAAGACCAGGAGGTGTCGGGGCTGGAAGGCAAGATGCTCTTGGCTCTGGTCGCGGCCGCGGTGAGCGGGGCGGCCATGTCCTTTCAGGGCGCTTTCAACGCCGCGCTGTCAAAACGCGTGAGTCTCCTCGGCACGAGCGTCGCGGTCCACGTGATCGGCGCCGTGCTCGCGGGCCTGCTTCTCGCGGGAGCCTTCCTGGTGGCCCGGCAGAGCCTGCCGCGGAGTCTGGAACTCGGGCACATTCCCTGGTACGCCTACCTTGGCGGGGTCCTCAGCGTCATCATCATCGCCGGGGTCGCCTTCGCCTTCCCGATTACCGGCGCCGGGCTCGGGGTCTCGACCATCGTCACCGCGCAACTCGCGGCGGCCGTGGTCCTGGACCATTTCGGTTGGTTTGAGACGACACCCAATCCAATGACCTGGGTCCGCGTCCTGGGGGTGGCGCTCCTGGTCGTGGGGACGCGCCTGGTGGCCCGCTAGCCCGGCGGCGCTTGTATCCTCTTCATCGCCGTCTCCAGGGTCACGGCGTGGCCCCGGCTCTGGCCAGTAGGGTGGCGACCGTCTCGATACCCAGGAAGTAGTCCTCGACCACGATGTTTTCATTGGGGGCGTGGACGGCGGAGCCCGGATGGCCCACGCCGAGGCCGGCCACCGGAAGGCCCAGGTCGGAGAAGACGGGCATCGGCCCGGACCCCGTCATGGTCGGGTAGACGATGGCCTCCTGCCCGTAGGTCTCGCGCATGGCCGAGCGCACCAGGGCCACGAAAGGCGAGGACGGGTCGGTGCGGGCCGGTCGTTCTCCGGCGAACACCTTCACCTCGATATCGCCGAAGCCGTGGCGTTGGAGATGGGCTCTGACCTTGGCCTGGATGTCCTCGGGGTCCTGGTCGGGTACGAGACGGAAGTCGAGCTTGGCCATGGCCTCGGACGGCAGGACGGTCTTCTCCCCCGGGCCGGTGTAGCCGGAGTTGAGCCCGCAGATGGTGGCCGTCGGAGCGAAGAAGTTGCGGCGGTGGGCCGCGACCCCCTTCAGCCCGCCGAGGAGCCCGGGGAGGCCGAAATTGCGGGCCATGGACTCCGCCCCGTCGGGAATGGCTTGCAGGAGTTCGAGGTCGGCCGGACTCGGCTCGCGAACCGCGTCGGAGAAGCCCTCGATGAGGATGCGCTCGCTGCCGTCCTTGATCGTCGCCAGGGCCCAGACGAGGCGCCAGGCGGGATTGGGGACCAGGGTGGCCTGTGAGGAATGCAGGTCGGAGCGTGCGCCGCGGGCGCGGAGTTCGATGTAGCAGATGCCCTTGACGCCCAGGGAGACGGTGGGCCGGCCATCGGCGTCGCGGTAGCCGGACTCCCAGACGACGCCCTCGGCCCGGCCGAGCCAGTCAGCGTTCTCCTGGACGACGGGGCCAAGGTTCGGACTACCGGTCTCCTCCTCCCCCTCGAAGACGAAAGCCACCGAAACCGGAAGCCCGCCCCCCGCGCGATTCCAGGCTTCGACCGCCTGGATGCGGGCGGTGAGGTTCCCCTTGTTGTCGGCGGTCCCGCGGCCGTAGAGGCGCCCGTCCCTAAGAACGGGCTGGAACGGCGGCGACACCCAGGCCTCCAGGGGGTCGGGGGGCTGAACGTCGTAGTGGTTGTAGAAGACGATGGTCCGGTCGGTCCGCCCCCGGGCCCGGCCGATGACCACCGGCTGGCCGGCCGTCTCCCGTATGGCGACCTCCACGCCGGCTCGCTCCAGGAGGGCGGCGACAGCCTGGGCCGTTTCGCGCAGACTCCGGCCCCAGGCCGAGACGCTTTCCAGGCGGCAGAGGCCGGTCAAATCGTCCAAAAACCGGTCCCGCCCCTGGCGGATGTACTCGAGAGTGCGGCCAAGGTCGCCGTCCGTCGCGGGGGAAGCCAAGGTCATCGCCTCGATTCCGGGCGGGCTCGCCCGCCCTGGATGACGCGCGCTTCGGTGAAGATAAGATCCATCAGGGTGTCGTGGTCGCCCAGGGGAAGGGGAACCGACGAGAGTTGCGTCTCGAAAGCCAGGGCCGCGCGGAGCGCCGCCGGAGCCTCCGCCTCCAGGAAGCGGTCGTAGTAGCCTCCCCCGTAGCCGAGACGGCCACCATGTTCGTCGAAGGCCACTCCGGGGATGACGACAAGGTCGAGGAGTTCGGGTGGGAAGGGCTCGCACCGATCGGGGTCCGGTTCGGAGATGCCGTACTCCCCGGGCCGGAGTTCCCCGGGGTTCCCGCTTACTCGCAGCGGCAACAGCCGCCTCTCCGTCCTCAGGGTCACGGGCGCCGTCACCGTCTTGCCCTGCGACAGGCAGGCCGCGATGATGCGTTCGGTGGGAACCTCGCCCCGGAAGGGGATGTAGACCATGACCGCCCGGGCGCCGCCGAACGCGGGGTGCCCGATCAGAGAGGATTGGGCCCTCTCCCCCAGTTCCACGACCCGGGCGCCGATACCGAGTCTCCGTTCCAGGAAGTGGCGCCGGAGTCCCGCTTTCGCTTCCCCGTCCGGCCGGTGCACTCGGCGGTCCCCCCGGTCAGTCGCTGATCTCCGAGAAGTAGATGACGGTGACGACCTCGTCCGGTGTGATGTCCCGCCCGTAGATCTTGCTGAGGAAAGCGCAGACATCCTCCGTCCGCCGCATGTCCGGGTTCTCGCCGCCGATGTCCCGGATGGACAGGGCGGAGACCGGTTTCACCTCGACCTGGTCGAGGACGGCCTGGAAGAGTTCGCGCCTGGGTTCGAAGCGGTTCCCGAAGGTGACCAGGACGATGTCGCCCTCCCGGTACTTGTCGGTCTTGTCGCCCAGGCGGATGGTGCAGGTCTTCTTCCGCGCCAGGATGCTGCCGTGGTAGACAGAGGAGTAGAAGTTGAGGGCCTTCAAGCTAGGCACCCCCTCCGAAGGTTTCACGTGCTCTTCGGCGACGCCCGGCCCATACCTCCACGCGACGGCAGGCCCAACGGGTGGAAGGTCAAAGGAGCCTCCCTCCAGAACTCTTCCGACGCCCGCAGCCCGACCAACGGAGGTGCCCCGGTGGAGACCGCCGAGAAGCCCGAGACTCCCAGGCAGTACATCAACCACGCCAACATCTACGCCACGCCGTTCGACGTCGTCCTGGAGGTGGGAGTGAAGGGACCGCCCAGAGACGAAACCAAGACCACCGGCCTGCTCGTCATGAGCCCGCAGATGGCCAAGGTCTTGGCCCAACTGCTGTCGGTGTCGGTGCAGCAATGGGAGGCCAAGCACGGGGAAATCAAGCTCACGGGCCAGCTGATGCACGCCCCCTCCGGGGGCGCCCAGGGGCAGATCTCCTAGGTCACGCCTCACGGACGCCGCCCGACGACGCCCCCCAGTTTCTCCAAGGCGCCCGTCTCGCCGAAGCCCAGGCGCCAGATAGCCACGCCCCGCAGCCCCCGGCTCTTGGCCAACTGCACCTTGTCCGCGACGTGAGACCCGTCTTGGAGCCACACTTCGCGGTCCGCGCCGGCCTGCGAGGTGTAAGTGTAGAAAGACTGCCGGCTCGCCGGATCGTACTGCACCGTGACGCCCGCGTCCGATGCCCGGACCAAGGCCGCGCTCGTGGACAGGTAGTCGGTGCGGCCGGCCTCCGGGTCGATGGGCCAGTCGTAGGCGTGGGTGCCGATGCCCAGGATGAGTTTGCCCGCGGGCAGGTACCCGAGGAGGCTGTCGATATTGGCCTCCACCCAGGCGAGGGGAGCGAGGGGGCCCGGACTCGTGGCCGGCCACGAGCGGTCGTACCCGAGGAGGACCACAAGGTCGGCCGCCTCCCCGATGGCCCGGTAGTCGAGGAACCCGCTCACCAGAGGGGACACATCAACGTCCCCGAAGACCGACACGGCCAGCGTCTTCCCCCGCCCGTGCAGGGCGACCGCCAGTTCCCGCAGGAAGGTGCTGTAGCTCTCCCTCGCGTCCGCCGGCAAGAGTTCGAACCCGAGGTTCAGGCCGTCGTAGGCCTTCTCCGCCACCAGGTCCACGAGATTGCCGACGGTCTTGGCCCGGGCCTCGGGGGTGCGGATGGCCTCGAAGCTGTTGCCCGCTCCGGACTTGACGTTGCTGACCAGGGGTACGACGGAGAGTCCCCGCGCGCGGGCCAGGCTGACAACCTCGCCGCGGTAGCCGTCACCGGCAACGCGGCCATCCGCGCCGACGGAGTGCCAGAAGGGCGAGACCGTGTCGAACAGCCCGGAGTAGACCTTGAGGGTCGGCAGGGAATCGACGAACTTGCTCCCGGCCCCGTTCTCGAAGAAGGCGATGACCTGGAAGCGCGCCTGCGGTCGGAAGTAGGGCGTGATGGCCAGGGGCGCGATAAGGCGGCCCCACGCGACGAGGGAGACCCAGGCCAGGATGACCAGGACGTAGACGGCCCGGCCCCGCGAGGGGTTACCGAAGACCTCGCGTCCCAGTCGCCGCCCCACCTGCCCGAGGTCGAGCCCCCGATCCAAGAGCCATGTCCGGACCTGCCCCCAGGGTGGGAGCGCTGGCCATCCCCTTCGCCGCATGCCCTCGCCTCTCGGGTCCCGCCGTCAGCCAGGCCTTGTCGGCTGTCGGCCTAGTATGCCCGCCGGCGGGCGGAAAGCGAGGAAACGCGGCCTACTCCAAGGTCAGGAGGAGATCCCCGGCGCCGACCGTGGCCCCTTGGCTCACGGCCACCTCGAGCACCTTACCGTCCCGCGGCGAGGCGATCTCGTTCTGCATCTTCATGGCCTCGATGACGAGAAGGACGCTCCCCGTCTTCACCGTCTGCCCCGGGGCGACGGCGATGGACACGACCGTCCCCGGAAGGGGAGACGTAACCTTCTCTCCGTTCCCCGCGGCCGGTCGACCAGCGGGTGCGGGTTGGCCGGGTCTGGGCGAGCCGCCCGAGGGCTGAAGCGGTCCGGGGGGCGGTGGAGGTCCCCACGCGGCGGAGACAGCCCCCCCGGCCTGCCCAAGAGTCGGCTGGCCAGCCAGGGGCCGGTCGGGAGAAGCGAGTTCCTCCACTTCGACCTCGAGCGTCTCGCCGTCGACGGTCACGCGGAACTTGCGGGTTGTCATCGTGGGTGGGGCCCCTTCCTGGGGTTGATGAGCTGCCCTTCGAGCAGAGCCTGCCTCCGGCCGGCCATGACCCAGCCAGCCGAGCCGGCCGAGCCGGCGGGACGGACGGGCCCGGCCGGCAGCGGGCCGCGGACGACGGCCGCCTCGGCCTCGAGGTAGGCCGTGACGGCGGCCGCGACAGCCGCGGCAAGCCGCGTCTGGCGGTCGGCGCCGCCGGCGACCTCCCGGCGACCACGGGCTCTCTTGGGCAAGGGTCGGACTCCTTTCAGACCGGGAAGTTCCCGTGCTTTTTGGCCGGGCGACTCTCCCGCTTGGTGGCCAGGGCCGCGAAGGCCTTGATGAGTTCGGGGCGCGTCTCGGCCGGGTCGATCACGGCGTCGACGAACCCCCTGGCCGCGGCGGCGTACGGGTTGGAGAATCGCTCCTGATACTCGGCGATGCGGGCGGCCCGCGCCGCTTTGGGATCGGCGGCCGCCTTGATATCCTCGCGAAAGATGACCTCGACCGCTCCGGCGGCTCCCATCACGGCAATCTCGGCGGTGGGCCAGGCGAGGGCGATGTCGGCCCCGAGCGCCCGGGCGCACATCGCCAGGTACGAACCTCCGTAGGCCTTCCTCAGGATGAGCTGGATCTTCGGGACGGTGGCCTCGGAGTAGGCGTAGAGAAGCTTGGCGCCGTGCCGGATGATGCCCCCGTACTCCTGGGCCGCCCCGGGAAGGTAGCCCGGCGTGTCGACCAGGGTCAGGAGCGGGAGGTTGAAGGCGTCGCAGAACCGGATGAACCGGGAAGCCTTGTCGGAGGCGTTGATGTCGATAGAGCCGGCCAGATGTTTGACCTGGTTGGCGATGATGCCCACGCTGCGGCCGCCGAGACGACCGAAGCCGGTGACCATGTTCTCCGCCCACCAGGCCTGGCTCTCGAAGAAGTCCCCGGAGTCGAGGATGGGCAGGATGACGTCGCGCACGTCGTAGCCCTGGCTGGTGTCCGCCGGCACGACCTCGCGGAGAGCCTCGTCGGTGCGCCCGGGGTCGTCGGAAAACGGCCCCGGCGGAGGGTCGTCCACGTTGTTGGAGGGGAGGTAGGACAGAAGGCGCCTGATCATGGCCAGGCATTCCTGGTCGCTTCCCGCGTAGAAGTGGGCCACGCCACTGGTCCGGTTGTGCGTGGCCGCCCCGCCGAGGTCCTCCATCGACACCTCTTCCCCGGTCACCGACTTGATGACCTGGGGGCCGGTGATGAACATCTGGCTTGAGCCTTCGACCATGAAGATGAAGTCGGTGAGGGCGGGCGAGTAGACCGCCCCGCCGGCGCAGGGACCCAGGATGGCCGAGATCTGGGGAATCACGCCGGAGGAGATGGTGTTCCGGTAGAAGATGTTGCCGTAGCCGTTCAGGGCGTCCACGCCCTCCTGGATGCGGGCCCCGCCGGAATCATTCAGCCCGACGAAAGGCGCTCCGGCCGCTCGGGCGAGGTCCATGACCCGGCAGATCTTGGCGGCGTGCATCTCGCCCAGGGCCCCGCCCATGACCGTGAAGTCCTGGGCGAAGGCGTAGACGGGACGCCCGTCGACCAGGCCGTACCCGGTCACCACGCCCTCCCCCGGGGCCGTCTCAGCGTCCATTCCGAAGTCGCGGCAGCGGTGGGAAACAAAGGTTTGGGTCTCCGAGAAGGTGCCCGGGTCGAAAAGGACGTCGAGTCGTTCCCGGGCGGTGAGCTTGCCCTTGGCGTGCTGCTTCTCGGTGCGGTCCGGCCCGCCTCCGGCCAGGACCTCTTCCCGGCGGCGGCGCAGCGCGGCCAGCTTGTCGCCTATCATGAAGGTCGGCCCCTCTCGCTCAGTGATGCTCGCAGAACTCCACCAGGACCCCACCCGTGCTCTTCGGGTGCAAGAAGGCGATCAGGGCCCCGCCCGCGCCCTGGCGCGGCTTCTCGTCGATGAGGGTGTACCCGGCCGCCTTGGCCTGGGCCAGCGCGGCCTCCACGTTGTCGACGGCGAAGGCCAGGTGATGGATGCCCTCGCCCCGGGTCTCCAGGAAACGCGCGATGTTGTCGTTCTCACTGCCCGGCTCAAGGAGTTCTATCTTCGTTTCCCCGACGGGGATGAAGGCAACCTTCAGTCCGCCGGCGGCGATCTCCCGCTTGGCCACGGCCAGGCCCAGGACCTCGGCGTAGAACTTGCCAGCGGCGTCGATGCTCCTGGTAGCAATACCGATGTGGTCTACCTTAGCCATCATCTCACTGCCCTCCTGATGAAGTCGGCACGGCCTTCCGAACGAACTCAGCGATGGCGGAGGTGGACGAACCGGGGCCGAAGATGGCCGCTACGCCCGCCTCAAGAAGCGCCGGGACGTCGCCCGCCGGGATTATGCCCCCGCCGATGACAACCACGTCATCCAGGCCGCGCTTGCGTAGTTCCTCGACCACACGCGGAAACAGGGCCCGGTGCGCTCCGGAGAGGGAACTGAGCCCGACGACGTCCACATCCTCGTCCAGGGCCGCCTCGGCGATGAGTTCGGGCGTCTGGCGGAGGCCGGTGTAGATGACCTCCATCCCGGCGTCGCGGAGCGCCCGGGCCACGACCTTCGCCCCCCGGTCGTGCCCGTCAAGACCGGGCTTGGCCACGAGCACTCGGATGCGTCTTTCGTCCATGACGGCCACCTCCTACAGACCGACCGATGGCGTGTACTCGCCGAAGACCTCGCGCAGAACCCCGCAGATCTCGCCCAGGGTCGCGTACTCCCGGACGGCCTCGACAATGGAAGGCATGAGGGGCTCCCCCGGAGAGGTCGCCGCCCCCCGCAGGGCGTCCAGGCGCGCCCTCACCGCCGCCTGGTCGCGGCGGGACTTCACGCCGGCCAGGAGTTCCTGCTGGCGCCGGCCGACTTCCGGATCGACCTCAAGGAGCGGTGGCATCTTCTCCCCGGTGCTCTGGTAGGCATTCACCCCGACGACGGTGCGCCGGCCCTCCTCCACCAGGCGCTGGTGGCGGTAGGCGCTGTCCTCTATCTCTCTTTGAACGAACCCCTGCTCGATAGCGGCCACCGCGCCGCCCATCCGGTCGATGGCCTCGATGTAGTGGAGGGCTTCGGCTTCGATGCGGTCGGTCAGGCTTTCGATGAGGTAGGCGCCGCCGAGCGGGTCCACCGTATCGGCGACCCCGCTCTCGAGGCCGATGATCTGTTGGGTCCGGAGAGCCACCCGCACCGCCTCTTCCGTCGGGAGGCTCAGGGCCTCGTCGTAGGAATTGGTGTGCAGGGACTGGGTACCCCCGAGCACGGCGGCCAGGGCCTCCAGGGCCGTGCGGACGATGTTGTTCAGCGGCTGCTGGGCGGTGAGGCTGCAGCCCGCCGTCTGGGTGTGGAAGCGCAGCATCCAGGAGCGCGGGTCCTTGGCCCCGAAGCGGTCGCGCATGAGGCGGGCCCAGAGACGCCGGGCCGCCCGGAACTTGGCGACCTCCTCGAGGAAGTCGAGGTGGCTGTTGAAGAAGAACGACAGGCGCGGCCCGATGGCGTCCACGCCGAGGCCGGCCTCGCCGGCCGCCTTGACATAGGCCACCCCGTTGGCCAGGGTGAAGGCCACCTCCTGCACGGCGGTGGAGCCCGCCTCGCGGATGTGGTATCCGCTGATGCTGATGGAGTTCCAGGCCGGGAGACGCTCGGCGCAGTAGGCGAGGAGGTCGATGACCAGGCGCATCGACGGCCCCGGTGGGAAGATGTAGGTCCCGCGAGCCGCGTACTCCTTCAGGATGTCGTTCTGGACGGTCCCGGCGAGCTTATCGAGGGGCGCCCCCTGCTTCTCGGCCAGGACGACGTACATGGCCAGGAGGACCGCCGCCGGGGAGTTGATGGTCATCGAGGTGGAGACCTGGGCCAGGGGGATGCCCTCGAAGAGGACCTCCAGGTCGGCCAGGCTGTCGATGGCCACCCCGACCTTGCCGACCTC
>CALMHV010000020.1 GCA_937863905.1 uncultured Bacillota bacterium | reverse complement strand
CGCGCGAAACCTGCAACCCCGCCGCCTCGTCGGACCATTGGCCTGCCGGCCCGCGAGGCGCATCCGGGGCAGTGACGGGGAGGCGACCGCACCGACAGGAATCGGCGCGCTCCACGGTGAACCCCACCAGACGCCCGGCAGGTATCTGACCTGCAGCTTGTCACTCACGGTCGCCTTCGCGCCGGGGCGCGACCCGCATCCTCTGGAGGTATCCCCGTGTCTTCGTTCGCCTACGAGACTGATGGAACGTGCTCGTCCAAGATAGAACTAGACATCGAGGGTGACGTCGTCCGCAGGGTGAAGTTCGTGTCCGGCTGTCCCGGGAACACGGCCGCCGTGGCCCTTCTGGCCGAGGGCCGCTCGGCCCGCGAGGTCATCGCCCTCCTGAGGGGCATCCCCTGCGGCGACAGCCTCACCTCCTGCCCCGACCAGCTGGCCAGGGCGCTTGAGGCCTACCTCGGCCAGGCGTCGACCAGGCCATGACCGGGAGAACAGAGAGGGGCGCCCGGGCGAGCGACTACCCCGCCCTGCGCGACCTCCTCCTCAGCACCTGGCCCAACCCGAACGATGAACTCGGCATCTGGGACTACCTCGTCGCCAGCGACCCGACCCTCGAGCCCGAGAACGTCCGCCTCGTCTGCCTTGGCGACCGGCCGGTGGCCGCCACTACGCTCGTCATGCGCCAGGTTCGCACGCGGCAGGGCTGGACCTCCGGGGCCGAGCTGACCCTTGTCTGCTGCCACCCCGACCACAGGCGCAAGGGTTACGGCGGGGCCACGGTGCGCGGCGCCTTGGCCCACCTCGCCCGACGGGGCGGGGCTCTCGCCGTGTTCTACGGGGTTCCCGAGTTCTACCCCCGCTTCGGCTGCGTGCCCGTGCTGCCTGGGTTTCGGACGGAATTGGCCGTGGCGCCGGAGCCGGGGCCGGCCCCGAGCACCGCCGCCGACCGGAGTTCCCCTGGTCTTGGCGAGACCGGCCTCAGGGACGCTACCGAGGCCGACCTGTCGGGCATCTCCCGGCTCCACGACGAGCGTATCAGCATCTACCCCGCCTCGGTGGCGCGTTCGGCCGCGCCCTGGATGTGGCGGGTCCGCAACCCGGAAGGTCACGCTCTCTGGACGCTGCCGGACGGAAGGGGCTACGCCCACGTGGCCTTCAACCGGGAAGGGGCCTCTCTCGACGTGCAGGAGGCGGCCGCGGCCGATGGCTTGACGGCGCGCCGGCTCCTGGCGGGGCTCACCGGCGAGGCTCGCCGGCGCGGGTTCGACAAGGTTCATCTGTTCCTGGCCCCCGACAATCTGGTGGCCCGGCTCGCCCGGCTGGATGGGGCCTGGCAGCGGTACCGGCCGGCGGCCGCGGGCTTCGTGGCCATCACCCGGTGGGAGCCGCATCTGCCCCCCGGATACCGGGTGGTCGAGGACGCCCGGTGCGACCTCTTCTACCGTAGCGAACCTGGCGGACCCGAACGGAGGGTTCTCCGGGCCGGACGCGGGCCGCTGACCGAGCTTCTTATGGGCTACCTGGACATCGACGACCTGCTCTTGCGGCAGGAGGGCACCGTCGCGGCCGCGCCATCAGAGACTCTGCCGCCCGGAACGGTGCTCACGGCCGAGGGTGACCTGGACCAGCTCCGGGCCGACTTCCCCAAACTCCTCCCGAAGTACACCATGGCCCCCTACTACTTCTGGTTCTAGGGGGCTCCCGTGTCTCGCGTCCGGCAGGCAAGGGCCGGGCGCGCCGGCGGCGAATACGCGACTGCGGAGGGATAAGGGTGATCAGGCTTCTTGCGGAG
>CALMHV010000019.1 GCA_937863905.1 uncultured Bacillota bacterium | reverse complement strand
CCCCGGTTGTGCTAAGCTGGAGACAGTCTTTCGTGCGCCTGTACCGGGAGGAGGCGAGAGCATGCGGAGCCCAAGCCCCGACCCCTGGTTCCGCTCGTCCGAGCGCGACCTCGGCATGGCCCGCCATCTACTCGGCGCCGGCTTCTACGAGGGCGTTGCCTTCCACAGCCAGCAGGCAGCCGAAAAGATCCTGAAGGGGCTCCTTATCAGCCGTCATTGCCTCTGGCAGCGGACGCACTCCTGCACCGAACTCCTGGCGGCTCTGGCCAGACTCGGTGATACCTTGCCCGAAGGCCTGCTCGGGGCGGCCGCAGACCTAGACCGGCACTACCTGAAAACTCGCTACCCCAGCGGCACCACTGCGGACGCCGGCCCCTACACCGCCGTCGTGGCCGAGCAAGCCCTAATCACGGCGGAGACTATCGCGGCCTTCGTCAAGAAGCGTCTGGCTCAAGGCCCCACGCCCGGGCCCCGGACAGGCGGCCCGGGCGAGGTACGCGAGGCCCGGGCGACGCGCTCTTGGGGTGCGGATTCCGGGGTGATCCGCGGCTTTGTCTCCGCCCTCGCCGCCGGCCTCCCAGTGAAGACCCTGGTTCTCATGGGTTCCCGGGCCCGGGGCAGTCACTCGCCCGACAGCGACTACGATTTTGTTCTCGTCTCCGACTGCTTCACCGACCTTGAGCCCGCCGAGCGACGGGTCCGGCCCTATCGAGCCTGGTCGGCCACAGGATCTGAGTGCGACGCCGACATCTTCTGCCTCGCCCCGACTGAACTAGTCGCCATGTCCGACCCGCTCCTCTGGGACGCCCTCGAGGAAGGTATCCCCATTCTCGATGATGGCGCCTGGGCTGCGGCTGTCACGGAGTTTCACCGCCTCCGGGCCGCCGGTCGCCTCGTCGCGGTCGAGGACGGTTGGCTCTTCGCCCCGGCTCCCGCCTCACCGGAGCAACCCCACCGCTTCCACCGGCCGGTCGGTGATGATGCCGTCGAGCCCCCAGCCGAGGGCGATCGATAGTTCCGGCTCGCTGTCGGCCCCCCAGGCCACCACGCGCCAGCCCCGGCGCCGCCAGGCCTCAAGCTTGGCCGGCGTCACTTCGGAGAAGTGGGGATGGATGGCCCCCGGGCAACGGAGGTAGCCCAGGCGGAAGGCCCGGAGCCATCCCGGCCCGGTGAGCTGGGCGGCGTAGAAGCGCGGGTCGATTCTCCGGAGACGGCCCAAAGCCATGGGGTTGAAGGACGAGAAGAGGACCTGGCCCTCCATCCTCTTGGTCTTCACGAGTTTCACCGCGCTTCGTTCCAGGCCCCGGTCGCGGGAACCAAAGTCTTTGATCTCGATGTTGAGGATCGCCGCAGGTGCTGCCGCCATCCCCGCGCCACCGGCCCCGGTGGGGTGGCCTAACCGGTCGAGCACGGTCTCCAGGCGGGGAAGCCCGAGGCGCTCAAGTTCGGCCGCGGTAAAGTCGGCCACCCGACCGGATTGTCCGGTGGTGCGGTCGAGGCGCGCGTCGTGGACGACCATCGGCACCCCGTCGGCCGCGAGTTGGACGTCGAACTCGACCCCGTCGGCGCCGGCGTCGATGGCGGCCTGGAAGGCCTCGATGCGGTTCTCCGTCCCGGACCCCGGCAGCCCTCGATGGCCGAGGACCAAGGCGTGACCCCGCTCGGCCCGAAGGCGGGCGGGGTCACAGTAGGAGGCGAATGGCGCCGGCATGGTCGTCTCCCTAGGCCGCTTCGCCGCCGCGCACGAACCCCATCAGGACCAGGGCCACCAGCATCGGCACGATAGCGTATAGGAACAGATACTGGAACCCGAAGACGTCGCGCAACAGGCCCACGAGGGGCGGCCCGACGATGGCGGCGCCGGCCGAGAAGAAGTAGTACAGACCCGTGTAGGTGCCTGTCTCGGCGTCGGTGGCCATTTCGACCACCATCGGGTAGGAGTTCACGTTGACCAAGGCCCAGGCGAAGCCGGCCAGCAGGAACAGCCCCCGGATGACCCAGATGGACCGGACGAAGAAGACCGCGGCGAAGACGACCAGGAGGAAGGTGAGCCCCGCGCGGATGGTGTTGCGGCGCCCGAACTTGCCGGAGATGAAGCCCGCGGGGATGGCGAAGACCAGGAAGGCGAGGGCCAGGAAGCCCATGGTGAAGGCGCCCGCGGCCGCGTCCACCCCCAGCACGTTGACCCCGTAGAGGGTGAAGAAGGCCTCAATCCCGGTGTAGCCGATGAACCAGAAGAAAACGGCCAGGAGCAGGTAGAGGGCGCTGCGGCGTTCGGGTTTGAACACGGACTTCACCGCCTGCAGGAACGGCAGGTCCCGGGTTTCCTTCTCCCCGGCCAGGGTCTTCGGCTCCTTGATGCGCCACCAGAGGATCGGCACGATCACGAGCACCAGACCCGCCGCCAGCAGGAAGGGCAGGCGCGGATTCAGCCGGTAGAGGGGCGCCGCCACGAAGAAGGCGATCAGGGCCCCGAGACCGCCCATGAAGTTGATAATGCCGTTGGCCTGGCTGCGGAGGGGCCGGGGGGTGATGTCCGGCATCAAGGCCACCGCCGGTGCCCGGTAGAGCCCCATGGCCAGGTTCATGCCGAGGGCCGTGAGGACGAGGACGAGAAGGCCCGTGTGGAACGGGATGAGGGCGAAAAGGACAGCCCCGATGGGCGCGGCCAGAACGATGTAGGGCATCCTCCGGCCGAGGCGGTTCCAGGTCTTGTCGCTACGGTGGGCAATCCAGGGTTGGATGGTGATGCCGATGATGTTGTCGGTCACCATGAGGAGGCCAAGCAGCACTCCGCTCTTCACGAAGCTCTCGTATAGGACCGGAACAAACGCGTTGTAGATCGACCAGATGATGCTGATGGCCATGAAGCCGAGCCCGAGCGTGAAGGTCTTTCCGTAGTTCAGGCGCACCCGGTATCCCCCCAGTCTCGAAAGGCAGGAACGACCCAAAGGCAGGA
>CALMHV010000018.1 GCA_937863905.1 uncultured Bacillota bacterium | reverse complement strand
TGGCGCGGGTCATAGTCACGGACATCCTGCCGCCGGGCATGCGGCGGGTGGAGACCAAGGGCACGGCCCGGCTTCCGCCCCGGGGCACTTTCGAACTCACCTATGCCACGACGGCGCGGGCTACCGGCCCGGCGGTCTTCGGCGGCGTCCAGTTGGTGACCACCGACCCGCTCGGGCTCGTCCGGCACGAGCGACTCCTTCCCGTGGTGGACAGGGTGCACGTCATGCCCCTGCCGGCGGAATACGGAAGCGCGGTGGCCCGGGGGGCCGCGGCCAGGCACGTGGGGCAACACCGCTTGGTCCAGAAAGGGCTGGGTAGCTCTCTGCATGAGATTCGTCCCTACCTGGCCGGAGACTCCCTCCGCAAGATAGCCTGGAAAGCCGTGGCCCGTTCGGGACGGCTCCTAACCCGGGAAGTGGAGGCGGAACTGAACGTCCCCGTGACCCTTCTCATTGACGCCTCGCCGGGGATGCGGGCCGGTCGGCCCGGGCAGACGACCCTGGACCACGTCATCCGGGTAGCGGCCATAGTGGCGGCCACGGCCACCCGCTACGGGGATCCCTGCGGTCTCGGCGTCTTCTCCGACCGGGGTCTTGCCTACATCCCCCCCGGGGTCAGCCGGCGACATCTGGTAGAGATACTTGAGACCCTATCGGCCGCCCTAACCTTCGCCCAGGACGACCCGCACGAGGGGGTCCTAGTGAGCCACATCTACGGCTACGTCCACGGGGTCAGACCCGGGAGGGCCGCGCTCGTTCCGCCTTGGGCCCCTGGGGGAGTCTACACGGTCACGGCCGACGCCTACGCCCTGTCGCCAGAGGACCGTTACCGCCTGGACAAGGACCCCGGGTTCCGTTACTCCTACCTCCGGCGCTTCTGCCGCGACCACGGCATCGTCCCACCGATGGAGCAGCTTCGCGACCGACGGCTGACCGCCCCCGGCCGGGACAGGATGTTCCTGGGCTTGATGAGGAAGATTCTCCTGCGCGCCAAGGAGCGCGAGCTTTTCGCCATCTTCAGCGACTTCGAAGGGGTTGAGGCCAGCCCGTTGCTCTTGGATGCCCTGCGTCTCGCTCGAGCCCATCACCACAGTGTGGTCCTGCTCACCCCGTTCGCCCCGTGGTTCGAGATGACCGGTGAGAACACCGACAACGGGCGCCGCACCGAAGCTGAACTGGCCGAAGAAGTGTACGCCCTGGCTTTCGCGAGGGAGCGAGACGTCCTGCGCACGGCCGTCCGGCGCCTGGGCATACCGGTCCGCGACCTAGCGCCGGAGAGGATGGCGTCCGTCGTCCTGGGGGAGGTGGCCCGGCTGAAACGCGACCGGGCAGCGAGATGATGATCCGCATTCGTGCGCTGAACTGGTGGTCTCTCTTCTGGCGGGTCGCCGCGGCCTTGGCTGGATACGGCCTTTGGAGGTGGCTGGGCCTTGACGAGCTGTCTTTGACGCCGCTTCTGACTCAGCCCTGGC
>CALMHV010000017.1 GCA_937863905.1 uncultured Bacillota bacterium | reverse complement strand
CCCTCGCGTTCTTGCTTCTGCTGCCTCTGCGCGGCCTCGAAATCGCGGTCCAGGGCCAGGAGATACTGTCCGCGGTGCCCGCCGAGGGAGTCGAAGGCCCCGGCCTTGATGAGGCTCTCCAGGGCCCGCCGGTTGACCAGACGGGAATCGATGCGCAGGCAGAAATCGATAAGGCTGGTAAACGGCCCTCCCTCGTCCCGGGCCTTCTCGAGGCTCTCGATGGCCGCTTCGCCCAGATTCTTGACCGCGCTCAGGCCGAAGCGTATCTTCCCGTCGGTCGCGGCGAACCCGGCCCGGCTCTCGTTCACGTCCGGCGGCAACACGGGGATGCCCATCTTCCGGCATTCGCCGACGTAGCCGGCGACCCGGTCGGAAGTACTGATGGCGTTGCTGAGGGAGGCGGCCATGAACTCCACGGGGTAGTGGGCCTTGAGCCAGGCCGTCTGGTAGGCCACCAAGGCGTACGGCGCGGAGTGCGACTTATTGAACCCGTATTCGGCGAACTTGGCCATCATCTCCCAAATCTTGCTGGCCGCAAGATGGTCAATCCCTTTGGCCCCCGCGCCGGCGAGGAACTTGTCACGCTGCGTCTCCATCAGCTCCGGGCTCTTCTTCTTGAAGGCCTGGCGCAGCGAGTCCGCCTCGCCTGGGCTGAACCCCGCCAGAAGGGTCGCGGCCTGCATGACCTGTTCCTGGTAGACCATGACACCGTAGGTCTTGCCGAGGATGCCCTCAAGCGACGGGTGCGGATAGACCACCTTCTGCCGCCCGTGCCGCACCTCCACGAAGGAGTCGAGCATCTTTATCGGGCCCGGGCGGAAGAGAGCCACCGCGGCGACCAGGTCCTCGAAGACGGTGGGCTTGAGCCGCTTGAGGAGGTTGGTGAGGCCTGAAGTTTCGAACTGGAACACCCCGGCCGTGCTCCCGCGCGAGAGCAGGCCGAAGACCTCCGGGTCGTCCAGGGGGATACGGTCGAGATCGACGATCTGCCCGGTTCGCTGCTCGACGGCCTTGAGGGTGTCCTCGAGCACGGTGAGGGTCCGCAGGCCCAGGAAGTCCATCTTGAGGAGGCCCAGCGCGGACAGGGAGTTCATGTCGAACTGGGTGATAACACCTTCGCCATCGGGCATCCGCTGGAGCGGCACCAGCTCGATCAGGGGCTGGGTGGCGATGACCACTCCCGCGGCATGGACCGAAGCGTTCTTTGGGAGACCCTCGACCCGCAGGGCCAGGTCGAAGAGCCGACGGATGTTCGGGTCGGCCTCCGCCATCTGCCGGAGTTCGGCCACGTTCTCGAGCGCCATCTTCAGGCTGGTGTCCGGGCCCATCGGGATGAGCTTGGTGATGCGGTCGATCTCGCCGTAGCTCGGACGGCCCAAGGCCCGACCGACGTCCTTGACGGCGGCCCGCGCGGCCAGCGTGCCGAAGGTGATGATCTGGGTCACCTTGTCCTCGCCGTATCGCTGGACCACATAGTCGATGACCCGCCCGCGCCGGCGGTCGCAGAAGTCGATGTCGATGTCGGGTGACTCCCGGCGCGAGGTGTTCAGGAATCTCTCGAAGAGAAGCTCGTGGCTCATGGGGTCGATGTTGGTGATGCCGAGGCAGTACGCCGCCAGGCTCCCGGCGACGGACCCGCGCCCCGGGCCGACCGGTATCTTCTCGCGGTGGGCGAAGTCGATGAAATCCCAGACAATGAGGAAGTACCCGGCGAAGCCGAGTTCGCCGATGACCGCGAGTTCCTGGCCAAGGCGAGCGTCGAGCGCGGTCTTCTCCTGGGGGGACGGCGCCGGGTACCGATGCTGGAGCCCTTCGCGGCAGAGTTTCTCAAGGAACGTCTCGCTGTCGAAACCCTCCGGAACCGGGGCCCGCGGCAGGTGCACCTGACCGAAGTCGAAGGCGAACTCGCAGCGCTCGGCGATGGCCCGCGTGTTTGACAAGCTCTCCGGCAGGTCGCCGAAGCGAGCCCACATCTCGTCTCCGGACTTGAGGTAGAACTCGGCCGAGCCGAAGCGAAGACGGTTCGGGTCGTCTACGGTCTTCTGGGTCTGGATGCAGAGCAGGATGTCATGGGCGGCCGCGTCGGCCTGCTCGATGTAGTGCGCGTCGTTGGTGGCCACCAGGCCGAGGCCGAGGTCGCGGGACAGGTCGACGAGCTGCGCGTTCACCTGGCGCTGGCCCTCGATACCCGAGTCCTGCAGTTCGAGGTAGAAGTTCTCCCGGCCGAAGACGTCCCGGTAGAAGGACGCGGCCTCGCGCGCGGCGTCGGGCTGAGCCCGGAACAGGGGTTCGGCGACGACGCCCGAGAGGCAGCCGGAAAGGGCGATGAGGCCCTTGGCGTGGGCCGCCAGGAGGTCCCGGTCCACCCTGGGCTTGTGGTAGAAGCCCTCCAGGTGCCCGAGCGAGCACAGCCGGATGAGGTTGCGGTACCCCTCCTCGTTCTGAGCCAGGAGGGTGAGGTGGTAGGAGTCTTCATCGAGACGCGGGGCCTTGTCGAACCGTGTGCGCCGGGCCACATAGACCTCGCACCCGATGATGGGCTTGACGCCGTTGGCCTGACAGTGCTTGTAGAACTCGACGACCCCGTACATCACGCCGTGGTCCGTGATGGCCAAGGCCGGTTGGCCGAGGGCCTTCGCCTTGACCGGGAGGAACTCGACGCGGGCCGCTCCGTCGAGGAGGCTGTATTCGCTGTGGACGTGTAGGTGGACGAACTCCCGCAAGAAAGGTCCTCCCCGCGCATACCTTCGTCATGGCAGCCGCAGCGGTACTCGCGGCCTTGGAGGCCGAGATGCCAGCCCCGGACAGGACCCGCAAGGCGGTGAGTCGCGTGCCCTCGTATAGCGCCCAACTCGTGCTGACCTTCTGCCTGGCGCTCGGCATCGTCCTCGGCGGGTCGCTCTTCGCCGCCTTGGGCGGTCTCGTCGGCGGGTACCCGTCCCGGACGATGTGGCGCCTGGCGGGAGAGCTGAAACCGTGGGCGGTCGTCGCCGCCCTGGGCGGTGACATCGCCACTTTCTGGCACCTGGAACAGGGGGTCCTGAGAGGGCAGTTTCTGGACCTTGGCCGGCAGGTCCTGCTCCTCGCGGTGGCTTTCGCCGGCGCCCAGCTCGGCGCCTACCTCATCCTGGCGGCGTCGGGGGTCCGGCGGTGAGGCGGCCGGCGGTGAGGCGGCTGGAGGTGAGGCGCCCGGCGCTGTCCCGGACCATGGGGGCGGTCTCTGCCGCCGTCGGTTCGCTGCTTGACCCCGAACGCCGCCGGTCCTTCGCCCTCATCATCCTTGGCTTCGCCGCCGGGGCGGCCGTGGGGGTGGCCCTCCTGGGGGCCCGCCTCGACCAGGTGTCGCTCGAGCGCGAGCAACTCCTGGTGAAGAAGGCCGACCTCCAGATACAGGTGGACAGGCTGCGCGAGGAACTGGCCGACGTCCGCTACGGGCAGGCGGGCCTGGTGGTGATGAGCGTGAACGTCATCCCGGAGGGGCTCGACGAGTTGACGCGGGTGAGGGTGAGAGCCGAGGTCGCGAGCATCGTGGACGACCTCGTCGGGCGGCCGGTGGCCGAGTTGGACCCGGCCCTGGCCTTCCACCTCCTGGACGGGCGGACCCTGACCATCGAGGGGGCCCCCGTCTACCTCAGCGTCCGGGCCGTGGTCATCGGGCCGGAGACGGAGTTCTGGGTGGAACTGAGGGGCACTCCGGCGGAAGGCGCCGAGTCGGGAGGCTGAGGACCAGCAACGCGGCTTCAGGCCTTGGGAGGATTAGGTCGCCGTGGGAGCGAATGGTAATAGCATTCGCCGATTCGCATGAGAGTGACGCGAAGGGAGGAGTAGACATGGGCGAAAGTTCGGAGATCCGGCGGCTGATCTGGGACTCCATGTTGAGCGCGGACCTGAATCATCGGTACTATGGGGCGTTCGCAGACCTGCTCCAGCATTGGGACCGAGGAGCGAAGATCCTTGTGGCCATTGCGAGTTCGACGGCGGTAGCCGGCTGGGCCGTTTGGAGCACGCCAGAGCTCAGCTGGATCTGGCACGGTGCGGGCGCACTGGCCGCTGTCGTTGCCGTGGCACAGCCGGTTTTGGATCCCACGAAGTCAATCAAGACGGCTGGCCAGTTGACCGGCGCCTGGTTCTCCATACTCAGAGACTACAATCTTCTTTGGGCCAGCGTCCACATAGTCAGCGAGACAGAGGCCCTCAACCAGTGCCAGAAGATCATCGAAAAGGAAAAACTGCTCGCTGAACTGGAGGCGACCCTGACTACCCGGCGGCAACTCGCTCGTCGCTGCGAGGAAGAGGTGCGCCGCTTCCGAGGGACTCAGACAGGAGGATAGCCAGATGAGAGACGAAGACGAACGACCGAGACCTACTCCGCCACCCACACCAACACAGCCAGCACCGCGTCCGACACCGACTCCGGTACCCACTCCAACACCGATGCCCCCTGAGAGAAGGGAGATCAGCCCGGAGCGGCCGTGGCCGCCTCCGCCGCCCAGCCCTAAGCCTGAGTCCGGGAGCTAACAAGCGGTTCCATTAGACTCGTCAGTTTACACACGGCAGCGAACCGACGTTCACACTAACCCTTGGGGCGTGTCATGTAGGGCGGTTTTCAGGTCAATGGCGGGAGCGGTGCAGTGCTATTCACGCTGAAACTGCACCGCGGCGACGGAATGACTCTCGTTGCGATGAATTGGAAGGACGGGA
>CALMHV010000016.1 GCA_937863905.1 uncultured Bacillota bacterium | reverse complement strand
GCCTCGGCGACCTTCGCCGCCGGGACACCGGTGACGCGCTCGACCGTGGCCAGGTCGAACTCGGCCAGGGACTGCCGGAACGCCTCGAAGCCCTCGCACCTGGCCTCGACGAAGGCCGTGTCGACCAGCCCCTCGTCGACGATGACCCGCGCCATCCCCATGAGCAGGGCGACGTCGGTCCCGGGCCGGTGCTTGAGCCAGACCGTCGCGTAGCGGCAGAGGTCGATCCACCGCGGGTTGGCCACGATGAGCTTGGCGCCGCCCCGCAAGGCCTTCTTCAGGCCGAGGCCGATGATCGGGTGGGCGGAGGTGGTGTTGGTGCCGATGGCCAAGAAGCAGGCGGCCCCCTCGACCTCTCCGATGGAGTTGGTCATGGCCCCGCTGCCCAGGGTTCCGGCGAGCCCCGCCACCGTCGGCGCGTGGCAGAGGCGGGCGCAGTGGTCGACGTTGTTCGTCCCCATGACGGCACGGGCGAACTTCTGGATGACGTAGTTCTCTTCGTTGGTGCAGCGCGCCGAGGCGAGCTGGGCGAACTGGTCGCCCTTGTAGACGGACAGACGCTTGGCGACGAGGTCCAGGGCCTCGTCCCAGGAGGCGGCCACGAACTTACCGTCGCGCCGGATGAGCGGAGCGCTCAGGCGCTCCGGGCTGCCGATGAAGTCCTGGCCGAAGCGGCCCTTGACGCAGAGGTTGCCGTGGCTCACGGGGTTGGTCTTGTCGCCGGCGACGCTGACGACCTTGCGACCACGTACACCGAGTTCCAGGCCGCACCCGACCCCACAGTACGGGCAGATGGTCCTGACCGTCCGGGCCGGCTTGAGGTCCCTGGCCGCCACGAGGGCCCCGGTGGGGCAGGAGGCCACGCAGAGGCCGCAAGACTCGCAGTTCGTGTCCAGCAGCGGCCCACCGTGGCCCTCGGTCGTGCCGACGCGGTAGAGGACGGACACCGCCCCGATGCCTTGGACCTGGCTGCAGATACGGGTGCAGCGCTGGCAAGAGATACACTTGTTCGGGTCCCGCTCGATGTTGGGGTGGGCCAGGTCGAGAGCGTAGCGGCGGCCGGTCTGGATCGAGACAGGCGGAACCCCGGCCTCCGCGGCATACTCGCGGAGAAGGCAGGTCTCCTCCGCCTTGCAGCCGCATTCCAGGCAGCGCCCGGCTTCCTGCCGCGCTCCCTCCTCGGAGTAGCCGAGTTCGATCTCCTCAAAGCTGCGGCGCCGCCGCTCCAGGCCGATCTTGGGCATCGCCAGTCGCGGGCTCTTCGCCACCTCCGTGAACTCTTCCCATCCCGTCATGTCGCGTAGTTCGCCGCGGCTCACGTTGTAGGGCTTACCCTCCACGGGCAGTTCCCGCCCGCGAAGGAAAGCGTCGATGGATTGGGCGGCGCGTCGGCCGGCAGCGATGGCCTCGACGGCGGTGGCCGCCCCGGTGAAGAAGTCGCCCCCGGTGAAGACGCCCGCAAGGCCCGTGGCCAGGGTGGCCGGGTCGGCCACGAGCTTCCCGCGGCTGACCGCCAGTCCCTTGACGCCTTCCAGGGCCGAGACATCCGGGCTCTGTCCGATGGCGGCGATGACCGTGTCGATGGGCATCGTCTCCTCCGAACCGGGGAGGGGTTCGGGCCGCCGCCGCCCGCTGGCGTCGGGCTCGCCCAGGCGCATCTTGATGAGTTCGAGCCCGGCGACCCGGGGCCCGTCGCTCAGGACGCGCGAGGGGGCGGCCAGGAACATGAGGTGGATGCCCTCCTCCTCGGCCTCCTCTATCTCCCAGGGCGAGGCGGGCATCTCGGCGCGGGAGCGCCGGTAGACGAGGCTCACGTCCTTGGCCCCGAGACGCAAGGCGGTGCGGGCGGCGTCGATGGCCGTGTTGCCGCCACCGATGACCGCCACGCGCGGGCCCAGGTCGACCTTCTCGCCCGAGGCCACCGAGCGCAGGAACCCGATGCCGGGCAGCACCCCGGTCAGGCCCTCGCCCTCCACCCCCATCTCAACGCTCTTGTGGGCGCCGAGGGCGAGGAAGACGGCGTCGAACCCGCCTCCCAGGAGCCCGGGCACGGTGAAGTCGCGGCCCAGGGCCTGGCCGGTCTTGATGGGCACGCCGAGGTCGGCGATGGTCTTGATTTCCCGGTCCAGGAGTTCGCGGGGTAGGCGGTAGGCGGGTATGCCGTAGCGCAGCATGCCCCCGGCCTGGGGCAACGCCTCGAAGATGGTGACGGCGTGGCCCGCCCGGCGGAGGTAGTAGGCCGCCGACAGACCGGCCGGGCCGGCGCCGACGACGGCCACCTTCTTGCCGGAGGAGGGCCCGAGTTCGGGTAGGGCGGCGCCTCCGGCCCCCGCGAACTCGGCGTCGGCGGCGAAACGCTTGAGGCTGCAGATGGCGATGGGCTCATCCACCAGGTTGCGGCGGCAGGCTTCTTCGCAAGGATGGGGGCAGACGCGGCCGATGACGGCCGGAAGCGGCAATCTCTCTTTGATGAGGTCGATGGCTTCGGCGTAATCGCCCCGGGCGATGAGGGCGAGATAGCCCTGGATATCGAGGCCGGCGGGGCAGGCCAGACGGCACGGGGCCACGCAATCCCCGTAGTGCTCCCGGAGGAACGTCTCCAGGGAGGTCTGCCGGGCGGCGGTGACCCTCTCCCCGGTCGTGCGAACCATCATCTCGTCCGCCACCGGCGTGGAACAGGAGCGGACGAGACCGTACCCCTCCACCTCGACGACGCAGAGGCCGCAGGCGCCCACCGGGGTGAGCTGCTCGTCGTGACAGAGGGCCGGGATGGACACGCCGTGTCGGCGGGCGGCCTCCCAGATGGTCTGACCCGGGACAACGTTGATGGCCTTACCGTCGAGGTACATGCGTAGGGTTCCTGCCACGTGATCCCCTCCAGGGCGTGTGGGGCGTCCCGCGCTGTACTGTTCAGTCTGTCCGGGGCGCGGCCGAACAAAGGGGAATTCAGCGCTGGCGGGGAGCTTTCCTTTGGCGGAAGAATTGCTCTATTCAGGAGAGGGCTGCCTGGCCCACGAGACCAGCAGCCTGCGGGTGGCGCCGGACGGCCCGCGATGACCGGCCGTCCGGCGCCCGGGTAAACCCTCCCCATGGTTCCTTGGGCTACTTCCCGCCGCTGATCATGTCGGCGTTCCGCTCGATAGGCTTGGTCGCGTCGACATGCCCGACGAGCGACTCGACCCGCTTCCCCTCGATGAGGAACTGCACGGCCGTCACGTTGGGGGACTCCGTCAGGCTGTTGACGATGGAGTAGATGGTGAACAGCTCGCCCGTGGAACCACCCCAGTGCTTGGTCTGGATTTCTATCGAGAAATTGACGTAGGCGACCCCCTCGACGATCTCCAGCGAGAGAAGCTTCGCCTCAGGCGGGATGGTCCGGACCTGGTCCGCGAGCTTCGGCCCGGTGATGAGTTCCTCGACCACGAGTTGTTCGTACGTCTTGCCCGCCGGCGCCGTCACGGTGCGGTCCTCCGGCAGGAGGAACATGGCCTGCTTGTCGCCGAAGTAGAGGCGCAGCACCATCTCGCCCTGTCCCGGGCCCGGGGTGACCGGATCCTCGCCGGTCTTGCCTGACGGCCGGCCGAAGGGGAGAAGCGAACACCCCGTCAGGGCCACCGCCGTCAGCAGCACCGCCAACGCCAGCCCGACCGTCATCGCTTTCTTTCGTCTTGTCATCGCCCGT
>CALMHV010000015.1 GCA_937863905.1 uncultured Bacillota bacterium | reverse complement strand
AAGCTGGTGGCTGATGACCGACGACGAGAACCTCTTCGAGCAGGCGACCCAAGAACAGCGACGGGCCGAGGCGCCGCTCGCCGTGCGCATGCGCCCGGGGAGCCTGGTGGAGTTCGTCGGCCAAGACCACATCGTCGGGCCGGGCGCTCTCCTGCGCCGGACCATCGAGGCCGGTTCTCCGCCGTCCTGCATCTTCGCCGGTCCCGCCGGGACCGGGAAGACCACGCTGGCCAGACTCATCGCTCGGCATTCTTCGTCAGTCTACGTGCAAATAAGTGCCGTGACAAGTAATGTGGCGGAAGTGCGCAAACTAATCGATGAAGCGCGCCATCAACTGACCCATTTCGTCCGGCGCACGGTCGTCTTCCTCGACGAGATCCACCGCTTCAACAAGGCCCAGCAGGACGTGCTCCTGCCGGCCGTGGAGGACGGCACGGTCATCCTGGTCGGAGCGACGACCGAGAACCCCTACTTCGCTTTGAACTCGGCCCTCCTGTCCCGGTGCCGCATCTACAAGCTCGAACCCCTGGGCGAGGGAGACCTGCGCGTCATCGTCGAGCGAGCCATGGCCGACGAGGAGCGCGGTTTGGGCCGTCTGAAGGTGGTCCTTGAACCCGAGGCCATGGAGCACCTGGTGCGCGTGGCCGACGGCGACGCCCGGGCCGCTCTGAGCGCCCTGGAACTCGCCGCCTGGGCCACCGGGCCGGGCGAGGACGGCCGTCGCCTGATCACGCTCCAGACCGTGGCCGAGGCCGTGCAGAGGCGGGCCCTGAACTACGACCGCGAGGGCGATCAGCACTACGACACGATTTCGGCCTTCATCAAGAGCATGCGCGGCGGTGACGCCGACGCCGCCCTCTACTGGCTGGCCCGGATGATCTACGCCGGGGAGGACCCGCGGTTCATCGCCCGGCGTATCGTCATCTGCGCCGCCGAGGACGTCGGGAACGCCGACCCCCGGGCCTTGATGGTGGCGATGGCGGCGGCCGAGGCCGTCGCCCTGGTCGGTTGGCCGGAGGGACGCATCCCGCTGGCTCAGGCGGCCGCCTACGTGGCCACCGCGCCCAAGAGCAACGCGGCCATGGGCATCGACAAGGCCCTGGCCGACGTCATGAGCGAAAGCGGCGGCCTGGTCCCGGTCCATCTCCGGAGCAGCAGCTACCCCGAAGCCGAGAAACGTTCGACCCCGTTGGACGCCGGCGGCGGGGGTCCGGCGAGCGCTGGGGCAGGTTCGGCCGGCGCCGCGGCAAGTCCGGCCGGGAAGAAGACCGCCTACGTCTACCCTCACGACTTCCCGGGCCATCACGTCCAGCAGCAGTACTTGCCCGACGGCCGCGAGCGCGGGCGATACTACATCCCGTCGGAGATGGGCTATGAGGCGACCATCAAGGAGCGTATGCTACGGTGGTGGTCGGAACCTGCGCTCCCCAAGGAGCAGGTAGTGACGCCTCCGGAATCGAAAGGCAATACATGTAGTGTTGATGGTCGCGCCGGAGTTGCCGGCGCCTTCAAACCGCGGAAGTGAAGCGGCCGCCGCTAGTCGAGCGGCCGCAGACCATGGGAGGCTTTCTTAGTGGACGTATTCGATGCCCTAGCCAGAAGACGCAGTATTCGCAAGTACGTTGCCTTGCCGGTGCCCGAAGACAAGCTCCAGAAGGTGCTGCAGGCGGCTCAGGCCGCGCCTTCGGCCTCGAACCGCCAGGAGTATAGGTTCATCGTCGTCCGCGACCAGGAGACGCGCGAAAGGCTGGTTCACGCGGCGTCGGACCAAGGGTTCCTGGCGGAAGCCGGGGTCGTCATCGTGGCTTGCGCGACCGACCCGTCGCACCGCTGGCACGCGGTGGATGTCGCCATCGCCATCGACCACATGACCCTGGCGGCCGTGGCCGAAGGGCTCGGTACTTGCTGGATCGGCGCCTTCGAGGAGGGCGCGGTGAAGTCCATCCTCGGCATTCCGGAAGGTGTCCGGGCCGTCATGCTTCTGACGCTCGGCCTTCCGGCCGAGGAAGGCCGGCCGCGGTCCCGGAAGAGCCTTAAGGAACTCGTCGTCGAGGAAGAGTGGCCGGGTTAGCGGCGGCGACGACCGTGCTATAATGATTCGCGCGCGCGCCCGTAGCTCAGCGGTGGAGCGGCCGGCTCATAACCGGTTGGACGCAGGTCCGAATCCTGCCGGGCGCACCATTCGCTTTCCGGCGGACCGCGCTGAGCCTCCGCAGGCAGTAGGCGCGATGGCGTTCGGTTGCCTCGCGCGGTTCGGTTAGCTATAATTGAACAGTTGGCTTGACAATCGATTGTTGGCGTGGCCCCATGGTCTAACGGTTAGGACGCCACCCTTTCAAGGTGGCAGCCCGGGTTCGACTCCCGGTGGGGTCACCACGAAGTTTGGGTGGGTGGGTAGCTCAGCGGGAGAGCGCTTGACTCACATTCAAGAGGTCCCGGGTTCGATCCCCGGTCCGCCCACCATCCTTGTTCAGTAGGCTCCGGCTGCAATCCTTGGACTGTAAGGCTTCCAGGGGTTCAGAGCACCGGAGCCGTTTTCCTTTTGTTGGAGAGGCAAAAGTCGTGATCGGGCTGTCTTTGCAGCCTCGGGCGACATCTCTAGTCAGAGAGGTTTCGTGCGTCCGTTGTCACCCCGTAGTGGCTCACAAGATACTACCTCCCTCGCGCAAGGCTTCTCCATGAGCAGGTGTCTAAGTTTCAATCATCGGCAATAGGACGGTATGGTGGCGAATGGTTAAGTCATCGCCGACCCACGCTCCGCCGCCCGCCCATAGTGATGACTCGCGCGGGAGGGGACGTGAAAGACGAAGTGCAACACTAAGGAGGAAACAGGCCATGCTTCAGCTCCCAAGTGCCTCCCTCGGTTTCGCCCTCTCGAGACCGAGAATCAAGATCTACCAGTACGCGGTCAAGGTAATCCAAGGCGTGATCAAGCCCCCCCCTTCCCCCCCCTCGCCTATCGGCCCGGGCGTCTACTTCACAAGCGTAAGCGTGCACAACCCGTGGCACCACAAGGTGAACTACGCTGTCAAGCTGGCCATCTCGGGTTTCCAAGGAGAGCCGGGCACAATCTCTCCGTTCCATCGCCACCAACTCGGACCCGACCAGGCCACGGAGTACGATCAGGTCGACTTCGGTAGCGCGTCATCCTTCCTCGACAGTTACTTCGTCATCGAGAGCGAACAGGAACTCGACGTGGTCGGCGTGTACACGGGCGCGGCTGTCCAGGACGAGCGCCTAGGGGCGATGCACATGGAGCGAGTGCCGGTGCGCATCGTCCCACGCTGCAGGGACCTGAAGATGGGTATCAACACCGGAGTGGCTCAGTGGCAGATCATTGCGCCGGTGCCGGTCGACTCGCTACTTGTGGTCGGCCCGGCCCCGGCTGCTACGAGGCCACTCCCTCGCAAATGGGCACCGGCGACTGGCGGAGCCACGTGGGTGGGCAGCAGCGTCGGGGAAGGTGCCGTTCCTGGCCTGTACTTCTACGAGCTCAGCTTCTGCCTGTGCTGGACCTTCCAGAACGCGCAGATCCATCTCAGGCTGTGGGCCGACAACCAGGCGGACCTGTTCCTCAACGGAGGCTCTCCAATCGCAAGTACGGTGGCAAACACTGCCTTCCAAGGTCCGGGCCTCGCTGTAGGCATCACGACCGGCTTCAACATTGGGATGAACAAGCTCACGGTGGCTGTGACGAACAACCAAGGACCGACGGGTATGTTGCTCAATGGAACGCTCTCGGCGAACGCGGCCGACTGCGGGTCGTAGCGGGGGAGGCAGCTTCCCGCCGCCGGACCATGAAGGACCGGAAGCAGCTAGCGCGACTCCGGGCACCGACGTGCCCGGGGTCGCTTAGCTTCCATCGCCGGGCTAGGGGCA
>CALMHV010000014.1 GCA_937863905.1 uncultured Bacillota bacterium | reverse complement strand
GGAAAACGGCCTCGTAGGAAGCCCCTGGACGAGCGAGCGGGAGCGGGTAGGGTAGATTTCCCTTGCCGCACCCGGCAGAGCCCGGCGGACCCCTCCAGGGCGGCCCGGAAGTCCCTCTTTCTAGCCTCTTGGCGGCGAGCTCATCCATCTTGCGCGTGAAGAGTTCGCGGGCATGCTCGCCGCTCATCACTTCCTCCCGCACGGTCGGCACTCCCCGGAATATGTATGGTGGCTGAACCCGTCTGAATCCTCCCATGATGTGGTCCTAGGCCCTGGAGAAGGCGCGCATGGTCTCCTCCCCTTTGCTTCCGACGATACAACCTTCTCGCCAACGGCTGGGAGGATGGCGGCCGGTCGCATGGTAGTAACACTTGCCGGCCCCGACCCCTTCCCTTCACCCGAGCCGCGCGGGGCTTGGCGGCAATGCTGCCGGATGCCAGCCGGGGAGGGCTCCCATGGCTACCGAGGCGTATGTCCTCGCCCACGACCTGGGCACGTCGGGCAACAAGGCCTGCCTCTATCGTGTCGGCGAGCGGGTGGAGCAGGTCGGCTCCTATCTGGTCGAGTACCCTCTCCTCCTCACCGCCGACGGCGGCGCCGAAGAGCGCGCCGAAGACTGGTGGCAGGCCGTGGGCCTGGCCACCCGCACCCTCTTGGAACGCACCGGGTTGGACCCCGCCCTCATCCGGGGCATGGCCTTCTGTTCGCAGATGCAGGGCTCGGTGCTCGTGGACGAAGGCGGCCAGGCCCTCCGTAACCCGATGATCTACCTCGACGGCCGCGCCCAGGCGCAGCTTGCCCGTCACCTTTACACCGGCCTCCTCCGCATCGGCAAGTGGAACGCCTCCAAGACCCTCCGTTCTCTCATCATCACCGGTGGCCTGGCCGGCACGGCCAAGGACCCGCTCTGGAAGTATCACTGGGTCAAAGATAACGAGCCGGAGGTCTTCGCCCGGGCCTGGAAGTGGCTCGACGTTAAGGACTACCTCACCCTGCGCTGCACGGGCCGTCTCGGCATGACCTACGACTCGGCCCACCTCACCTGGGTCTTCGACACCCGCCCCGGCCGGCTGGGGTGGTCGGGACCGCTCTGCCGCCTCTTCGGCGTGGACCCTCGCCACCTGCCGCCCGTCGTGCGCTCGGTAGACGTCATCGGCCCGCTCCTCCCCGCGGTGGCCGCGGAGATGGGTCTCTCCCCCGGCACCCCGGTGTTCGGGGGTGGCGGGGACACGACCCTCATCGCCATCGGCGCCGGCTGCACGAAGCTCAACGACACCCACGTCTACATCGGCACCTCCGGGTGGGTCGCCGCCACGGTCGGCAAGCGGATGGTGGACACCACCAACTTCATAGCCTCCATCCTCGGCGCCATCCCCGGCCGGTACGTCTACACGGCCGAGCAGGAAACGGCCGGCGCCTGCCTGCAGTGGGTCCGCGACCACCTGGCCCTCGACGAGATCGGGCTGTACCTTGGGGCCCAGCCTGTCGTGGACAGCCGCAAAGGCGGAGGCGGCGACAAGAGCCAGGAGTACGCCAGCCTTTACGAGTTCCTCAACGAGGTTGCGGCCCAGACCCCACCCGGGGCCGGCGGGCTCATTTTCACCCCCTGGCTGCACGGGAACCGGGCCCCCCGCGAGGATCCCTTCGCCCGCGGGGTGTTTTTCAACCTGAGCCTCGACACCGGGAAGCGGCAGATGATCCGGTCGGTCCTCGAGGGCGTGGCCTATCACGTCCGCTGGTCGCTCGAGGCCGTCGAAAGGCGCATCCCGCGCCGGGAGGTCGTGCGGCTCGCCGGCGGTGGGGCCAAGTCGGCCGTGTGGTGCCAGATCATGGCCGACGTCACCGGGCGCAAGGTGGAGGTCGTGGAGAACGCCCAAGATGCCGGGACCGCCGGCGCGGCCATCGTCTGCGGCGTAGGGCTCGGCCTCGTCCCTTCGTTCGAGGCCGCCGGGGCGCTCGTCAGGGTCGAGCGCACCTACGCCCCTCGCCCCGAAACGCGGGCCGTCTACGAACGGCAGTACCGGGTCTTCAAGGAGATCTACCGCCGCAACCGGGAGCTCTTCCGCCAGCTCAACGATCCCGAGCTTGCCGGGCCGACCCAGCGACCGCAGGCCGCTTCACGGGCCTAGTGAGAGTCCGCCCCCCGGGCGGACCACCGACCAGGGAGGTCGATAGCGATGTCCGGCACGCCTGACGCGCCCAACCTGCTCGACGTGCGGGAATACGAACGCCTCGCGGAGCGCCTCCGGCACA
>CALMHV010000013.1 GCA_937863905.1 uncultured Bacillota bacterium | reverse complement strand
GCCGGCCGCGACCCGAACGGCCTCCGTCGCTTCGTCCAGCCCCGCCTGGCGCACCGCCGCCCCGCTGTCGAACCATCTGGGCTGCTGGGGGTCCTTGAAGACCAGCGGCCAATGCACACCCACGGCCCACCCGCGGCGTCTCACTTCGGTCAGGGCCTCGGCGGCGGAGCGTTCGGACTCGAAAAACCCCAGTTCCGCCCCGTGCCACTCGCGGTCGAGGCTTTCGCCAAAGGAGTTGCGGGGCGAGAGACCCGGGCTCTCCGGCCAGATGAGCCGACCGGTGATGGGAATGAAGACTCTGGGAGCGGGAGATGTCATCGCCTAGACGCGGCCGACCAGGCGGACGACGGCGGCCGGCGTCTGCTGGCTGCCTTGCCCCAGGGGGTTGTCGCGGAAGAGTTCCGCGATGGTCTTGGCCGAGACTCCCGCGCTCCGGCCGAGGACGGCCACGCTGAGGTCGTTGGCGTCCACGATGGCCACGCCCAAGCGCCGACCGGTCAGGCGGCTGACGTCAGCCGCCAGCCGCTCCGCCGCCGCGTCGGGGTCCTTGGGGGCCAGCTTAGCGTGGGTGTTGAAGGGCGGGAGCGTCCCGGGGGTCGGGCCGTCTATGGCCTGGACGGCCGGGCCGGCCACGGCGTAGAAGAGGCCGCGCACGCCCATGATCTTGCCCAGGGCACCCAGCGCGGCGGCCAGAAGGATGCGGGCCAGACCGGCCGTCCGGATGGCCAGTTCCATCGTCTCCGGTATCCCCACGCCGATGCCGTGCGGCGTGCGGCTCACGAAGCGCGAGAGGAAGCGGGCCGCCCGCGACGGGCTGATCTCGGAAATCGGGAACGAGCGCCCCTGGGAGATGGCGACGATCTTCTCGCTCACGACGACCGTGTCCCCGTCGCGCAGGGCGGCCGGCTGGCCACGGTCGACGGCCTCCAGGAGGGCCGAGGCGAGGTCGTCACCCCGCTGGACGAGCCTGGTCCGCAGCGGCACTCGGGCAAAGACCAAACCTTGCGCCACGGCGAAAATATGCTTGCCGGCGTTGGCCGGAGGGCTCCAGGCCGGCAGCGTTCCGTCGGGAGCGGCGAGGACAGCCGGTCCCGCCAGGGCCGCGAGGTCCTCCTCGGGAAGAGTGGCCGCCCAGGTCCTGTCGGCCGTCTCAGTGTGCGAGGCCGGCGGGGTGCGCTGGACCGAACCGTCGGGTTTGAAGAAGACCCGGAGCCAGAGTTCCGTGTTGATGGCCCGCCAGAAGAGCATCGAGTTGTCGAGCCGGCCCTCACAGGCGCCGCGGAAGGCTTCGAGCATGGCCGGACCGTCCCAGTACTTGCGGCTCTGGAAAGAGGGGCTCGCCATGAGGCTGCCGAACGCGGCCCGGCGGTTCTGGAGCCAGCGGATCTCCGGAGTGGTGAAGCCGACCTTCCAGCGCCGCTGCCGGATGCGTTCCGGCAGGATGCCGCGCATCGCCTCCCGGAGGATTATCCGGCTCCAGCCGTCCCTGATCATGGCCTGCGGAGGCAGGGCCAGGATGTACTCTACGAGTTCCTGGTCGAGGTACGGCACCCGGGACTCCATGGAGAAGGCCATGGAGTTCCGGTCCTCATAGCGCAGAAGGCACGGCAGGCTGTAGACCGTGAGGTCCTGCACGAGGCGCTCTTTCAAGTTGTCCTGAGGGCGCGTGTCCTTGGGTTCGCGGACGGTCGTCCGGAACGAGTCGCGGATGAGCGAGCGTTCGTCGACGCGTCGCGTGCGCTTCCGGGCCTTGAGCTTTCGCTTGACCAGAGGCCAGAGGACGTCGCGCGAGGCCACGGCCTCCTTGAAAAAGAGGCCGTAGCGGCGCTCCTTGAGGAGCTGGCGCAGGTAGACCAGATGATAGGGCACGTAGCCGGCCAGAAGCTCATCGCCTCCCTGGCCGTCAAGGAGCACTTTGACCTTTTCCGACGCCCCCCGCATCACGGCCCACTGGGCGTACGGGCCCGTGCTGACGATGGGCTCGTCTTGGTGCCAGACGAAGGTCTCCAACTCCCCCACGAACTCGTGCGGCGTCGGGCGGATGAAGGTCGAGGCCGCCCGGGTTCCGGCGACCGCCATTGCGATGTAGTCCCGCTCATCGATCGGGTCGTTGTCGAAAACGGCCGAGAAGGTCTCCAGGCGATTCCCGAGCGACCCGGCGTCGCGGTCCTCATCCTCCAGGAGACCGTTCATGAGGCGCACGATGGCCGTGGAGTCGAGCCCGCCCGATAGGCAGGCTCCGACGGGCACCTCGGAGACCAGGCGGCGCCGGACGGCCTCACGGAAGAGCCGCTGGAAGGTGGCCGGGTTGGCGTCACCGTCCGTGCGGAGTTTGGGGGTCCAGTAGGCGGTGAGGCTTGTCCCGGTCTCGTCGACGACGGCGTAGGTGGCCGCCGGCAGGTGCAGCACGCCCTTGAAGAACGTCTCCGGGGCGTGGTCGTGAAAGCCATGGGCCAGGTACTCGTACAGCATCTGTTCGTTTGGTCCCGTGACCAGGTCGGGGTCCTGCAGGAGGGCCTTGATCTCCGACCCGAACAGGAAGCGCCCGGGTGTGGCGGCGTAGTAGAGCGGCTTGATGCCGAAGTGATCCCGGGCCAGGATGAGCTTCCGTCCGGCCAGGTCGGCCAGGGCCAGGGCCCACATCCCATTGAAGCGGGAGAAGGCTTCGCAGCCCCACTCCTCGTAGGCGTGGACGATGACTTCGCTGTCGGAATCGGTCCGGAAACGGTGCCCTCGCCCGGCGAGTTCGGAGCGCAGTTCGCGGTAGTTGTAGACTTCGCCGTTGTAGACGAGTTGCAGGCTGCCGTCCTCGTTCAACATGGGCTGGTGCCCGCCGGCCAGGTCGATGATGGAAAGGCGGCGATGGCCGAGGCTGACGTCGTCGTTCTCGAAGAAGCCCTCGTCGTCCGGTCCGCGGTGGCGCAGGGAATCGGCCATACGCCTCAGCAAGGCGGAGTCGGGCCTACCTCGGAAACCGACGATGCCGCACACTGGACCTACCTCCAC
>CALMHV010000012.1 GCA_937863905.1 uncultured Bacillota bacterium | reverse complement strand
GGAATTGCGTGACGCACAGCGCGGGGAATCCCGTGACGTTCTCTACCCTCTATGCGCTGCCAGACCCCCTCCGCCTCACCCGGCTCAGGACGAACCAAAGCCCGCCCGCGAGCGCAACTCCTCCTACGGCGATGGCCGCCCAGGCCGCGGGACCGAGCCCCCGGCCGATGCGCTGGAGGCCGAGCAGGGTCCCATCTTCGCCCACCAGGAAGACATCCACCGCCCCGGCCCCCGTCCCGGCGAGATCCACGCTCTCTCCCGGCGCGGCTTCGAAAGAGCGACCGCCGGCCTCGACCCGGAAAGCCGCACCGCCCGCGGGAAGCGCATCGGCCGCGAGCGCCGGCAGGAGCAGCGTCTGACCGTCGAGCGTGGCCTCGAAGCCGATGGGCACGACCGGCTGCGGGCAGGGAACGTAGCCTGCTAGGGTGACGCCCTGGAAGGTCGTGCCCGTCAGGGAGGAGCTTCCCTGAGACCCGCCAGCCAGGCTGCTCTCGTAGACCAGCATGGCCGCGGCCGTGGCGCTCGGGGGTAGGGTGAGGATGAAGGGGTAGCGGGGGTCGTTCGGGTTCATCGTCGTGAGCCGGAAGAAGGCGACAGCCTCCAACGGTTCGCCGTAGGGGCCGCTCTGGGTCTTGACCAGCTCGACCCCGGCGCCGGCCAGGGCCTTGCTCACTTCGTCCACCGGCGCGGCTTCCCGACCGGTCGCCCGCAGCTCGATGAAGATGGGTGTGTCGACCCGGCGGTTCAAGACCGCGGCCGCCTGCTGGGAAACACCGGCCAGGCGGTGCTCGAGTTCGAGGATGCCTATCCTGGGCAGGTCCTGGGGTACGCCGGGCGGCGGCGCCCCACCTGGTCCCGTGGTCCCGCCGGTTCCCGCGGCCCCGCCGCTTCCGGAGCTCGCCCCGAGGAGCGCCCCGGCGGTGTTCGGGTCCAGCTCGAAGCCGACCTTGGCCCAGAACTCGAAGAAGCCCGCGTGGTCCTTCCCCGTGGAGGCCGCCAGGGCGGCCAGCACGTCGTCTTCGGAGAAGGTGCTCCGGCCGAGGCTCTTCAGGTAGGCGTTGAACGGGTCCATAGCTCGGGGCTTGTAGATGAAGATGTTGTGCTGGAAGGTGGCGTAGTGGGGCCATTCGGCACCCTTGGTGGCCACGATGTCAAGGTAGGCCAGAAACAGGAGGCGGCTGCCGCCGAAGTAGTGAGCGGCCATGTAGTCGGCGTAGACACCGAAGTCGGGGACGAGTGAGCCGAACGAGGCCAGGCCGCCCGGCCCGGTCAGCTCCGGGCTGGAGGGACCGAGGCCGGCCAGCTCGTCGAGGTAGCCGTCGCCCGGCTGCCCGAACATGCGCCCATAGACTTGCCGGACCTCGTCGTCGGTCATCGTTCGGGGTTCGCTGGGCTGGCCGGCGGCCTCCCAGAGGGCTCGCACGAAAGAGTAAAGGTCCTTTTCGCCGCCGGTGACCTCCTTGATGTGCTGGTCGAGGAGGAAGACCTTGAGCCCCCCGAGGTTGTACGTGCGGTGCATCTGGTTACTGCCGATACCCCAGGGCTGGCCTCTCTCGTTGAGGACGTAGTACTCGAAGATGCGGCCCGGATGGCGCTCCTCGCCGCACAGCCGCTCCGGGACGGTCTGCTGGAAGTAGGTGTGCAGTCCCTCGTTGAGGTAGAGGCCCAGCGGCGAGTCGAAGGGGAAGGCCAGCCGGCTCTGGTTCGGCCAGAAGGAGTACTCGTGGAAGATGTGGTGGGCCAGATCCTCCTCGCATGACGAGGCCGGCCAGATCTGCATGTAGTGGTAGCAGTCCTGGTTATACATGACCTCGGGCCTCTGTCCTTCGCCCCAGTAGCCGCTGAAGAAAAGCATCTTGCGGGCGGGTAGCGGGCCGACCTTCTCTCGGAAGACCGCCGAGAGCTGCTCGGTGAGCTCCATGTACTCGTCCGGCGAAAGCCAGTTCTCCTTGTATCCGTAGCCGAACCAAATGTAGAGGTAGGTGTCGCCCCAGGCCGTGGTGTGGGTCGCGCTCGTGCCGCCCCGGCCGCCGACAAAGTAGGCCTTCTGGAAGTCCCAGAGGAGGTTTCCGAAGAGGTCCGTCGTGGCCGTGTAGGTGTCGCCCGAGCCCTGCATGGACGAATAGACCGAGGTCCCCACGGGGAGCTCGAAGTGCACGGCGATGCCCGAGGGCTCGGTCGTGGGTAGGAGCAACAAGTCGTTGGGCGTGAAGAAGATCTCGTCGGGCCAGAAGATGACCCAGAGGCGCCCGGCATGGCCCGAGCTCGCCCCCTGGGCAAAGAGGTCCGTATTGGCGGTATAGGTGACCGTGAAGTTGGTGGCGACGCCGTTGGCGACCGTCACGGTGTTGCGGCCGCTCCAGCTGCAGGGGAGGGTCTCACCGGCGGACGAGACCGCGCCGGACAGGTCGATGAGGGGCGTGAGGTCGTTGAGATTGCTGAAGCAGTTGCCGGTGCCGGGCATGCCGAAGACCAGTTCCGTGGTCTCCGAGGCGGCGCCGGTTACGGTCACGGCGACCTCCGGGCGGTCTTTTGTCTCAAGGGTGATGGTGTAGGCAATCGCCGGCCCAGCGGGCGGGCCGGACGATTCGGCGGCCAGAGCCGTCCCGGCCGTCGTAGCCAACCCGGCGGCCGGAACTTGCCGGCTGGGCGCGAGACCGCCCAGCACGACGGCCGCCGCAAGAGCCACAACCACAACTCGGGCGAACAAGGACCCAACCGGCGTTGCCCGCCTTGTGAGCCCACCCACCTTCTCCACATCCTTCCTGGAGACGCAACGCCCGGGGGTTCGCTGCTGCTTGGGCGGATCCCTTTCGCTACGACGCTGGTGAGCACGTCGCCGCTCGAGCCGGAGACCGGCGCCGCACCAGGGCCTGCGGGTCGGTCAGAAGCTTGGCCCCCGCCTCCCCCGCCCCCCGCAGGGCCTCCAGGACCTGCCGGCGCGGGAGCTCGGCCGAGAAGGGCGCGTTGAGGACCGCCCCCAGGATGGGTGAGGCGATGGCCCCGCCCAAAAGCGAGACCGACTGCTGGGTGGAGTTGACCATGCCCAGGAGCCGGTAGGGGAAGGCGTTCTGGGCCGCCACGCTGATGACCGGCATGACCAGCCCGATGCCTAGGCCCACGACGGCCATGTTGCGGATGATGACGATCTGGGCCGTGGCCGGGCCCATCAGGGTCAGCAGGTACATCCCCAGAGCGGCCAGGGACGAGCCGACGACAGCCTGGACCTTGTAGCGGCCGGTGTGCGAGATGAGCTGGCCGCCGGCCAGGCTGCCCGCCA
>CALMHV010000011.1 GCA_937863905.1 uncultured Bacillota bacterium | reverse complement strand
CCGAGGGCTGACGCGGAGGTACGAGAGACCCCTTGAGGGTCGGGCCCCGGCGGAGCGTGGCGTGGCCACGAGCCGGGGCGAAAGAAAGGTGAAGGGCATGAAGCGGGAAGCAGCGCGCAGCAGTGAGAAGAGGGCTTGGCCGGACCCCGTCCGCCGGGCTCTCGCCGGTGAGGGCGGCTTCGTGCTCGTCTCCGCGCTCCTGGCGGTGGCCGTCTTGCTGGTCCTCACGCTCTCGGTGAGTTCCCTCGCGTCCGGGGAATCGCGGGCCGCTCCGTTCTGGCGCGACCGCACCGAGGCCTTCTACGTGGCCGAATCCGGGCTCAACCATTCCCTGTGGAAGTTGGAGTATAACCGGGCGTCGGACGCGCTGGTGAACCATCAAGGGGTCTTCCCCAGCGACCCGCCCACGTTCACGTCCACGAGCGAGCCGGAGTCAAAGACCATCGTCAACGGGCAAGAGGTTAGCATCGCCATGCCCGACGGCAGTTTCTACGAGGTCTGGGTGAAGTACGACCCGGTCGACTCCGCGCAGGCCGCCGTGACCATCCGGGGCAAGGTCGGCGACCAGAGCTACCTCCTGAAGGCCACCTTGCACCAGGTGAACATCCCGTTCGAGGACCCCGAAGGCGGCGACACCGGTTACACCGGCGATGACACCATCCTTATCGTACCTCCGGACACCGACGAGTACGACCACATGATCGCCAAAGGCAACGAAACCGTCATCTACCCGGGTGGGACGTACGTCGTCCACACCGTGGAGACGTCCGGTACCAGCACTCTGAAGTTCACGGGCGACGCGGAGATCTGGGTTATCGGCGAGGGCAAGACCAGCCTGAAGGCCGCGGGCGATTCGATCATCAATCCCCTGGGCGCCCGAGTAGGCATCCCGGAGGACCAGAGGGTCACGGTCATCTTCTACGTGGTTAGCCCGGAAACGGTTGACATCTCTGGCGACGCCCAGATCAACGCCTTCATCTACGCCCCGAAGATCAAGTGCTCCGGCAATCCGGTCATCTACGGCGCCCTCGTCGGAGACGAGGTCAAGATCAACGGCAGCGTGACCTTCGACCAGCAGGGTGAGGATATTGGGTTTCCCGTGACCGCGATAACCGAATGGGAACTGATCTCCTGGGGGCAGTAGGATGTCGGGAAGCAAGCCGGGGCGGAGACTCCGCCCGCGGATAGCGGCAAGTCTTGGGCGGCGGACCGCGAACCAGCGGGGCGCCGCCCTGTTGCTTGAGGTTGTCCTCGGGTCGCTTCTTCTCGCGCTGGCTCTAGTCCCGGTGATGATGGGGCTGACCGCCGTCCTGATCTCGATGGAGAAGGCGGTCAACTCGACTCTGGCCATGAACATCCTTCAGGACCGCGCGGAGAAGCTGAAGGCCTACGGTTACCAGTACGTGGCCATCGGCTCCGACGTCATCGGGGACACCGCCGTGGACGAGTACTTCGGCACGGCGTTCGTTGTCCTCCAGGAGGTCATCAACGTGCCCCGGATGGTCACCAACACCGGCGTCCCGGTCGTCAAGAAAGTAACCCTGACCGCCTACCGTCGGCCGGCCTATTTCACCTACGACGCCGCGACAAAGGTCTGGACTCCTGCCGCCGACCAGAACGTCCTGGCTAAGTGGGAGTTCCTCATCTATGACAAGGGGATCTAGGATGTCGAGAAGCAACGCTGGGTTCAGCCTCGTCGAGACCATCGTCGGCCTGGGGCTAGCCTGTCTCCTGCTCGCGGGAATCCTGACGATGGTCAGCGCGAGTTGGCGCACGGAGCACGACGCCCTCGCCGACAGCCGGTTGCAGCACGAGACCCGCGCGGTGCTGAGCGTCATCACCAACGGCGACCCGGGGACAACTCCACCGGTCCAGGGCCTCATCCGGGCCTGCGCGGTCGTCCTGGGTTCCTCTTCCCTGG
>CALMHV010000010.1 GCA_937863905.1 uncultured Bacillota bacterium | reverse complement strand
CCGGCGGTCGCGAGGTGCAGTGGCGAAAGGCGGTCAAGCTTCTGGCGCGGAAAGTAGTCCGAGGCTAGTCTTCGGGGCGGTCCGCTCGTCCCCGGTTGTCGATTTCACTCGCCCGGTTCGGCCGGCCCCCCCGGCTGGACCGGGCTTTCCATGCTTCCTCCCCGGCGGCCTGGCGCGAGCCTAGGGCTCACCTGCGGTGTTGGCAGACCGCGGGCCGGTTCGCACGAAGGAGCCGAGGGAAAGGCTACGAACAGGAGGAAGCATGATAGGTGAGATCGTCTGTGTCGGCACCGAGCTCCTGCTCGGCCAGATTACCAACACCGATGCCCGGTTTGTGGCCGAGAGGCTGGCCGAGCTGGGTATCGACGCGTACTTCCAGCAGGTCGTCGGAGACAACCGGGAGCGCCTGGCCGCCGCCCTCCGCCTCGCCCTGGGCCGGAGCGACCTCGTGGTCACCTGCGGCGGCCTCGGCCCGACCGAGGACGACCTGACCAAGGAGACGGTGGGGGAGGTCCTGGGCGTGCCTTTGGTCCACGACCCCGCCGTCGCGGACCGCATCACCTGCCTGCTCGAACGCCACGGGAGTCAGGTCCTGTCCAGGGCCGTGGCCAAGCAGGCCCTGGTGCTCGAGGGCGCTCGCATCCTGCCGAACGCGGCGGGAACGGCCCCCGGGCTTCTCGTCTCCAAAGGAGGCAAGCACGTGGCCCTCCTGCCGGGTCCCCCGGCCGAACTGGAGCCGATGGTGCGGGACCACCTGGGCCCCGCGCTCCGGGAACTGGCCGCGGCGGAGGGACGGGCCGCGTCATTCCTGCACACGCGGGTCGTCAAGCTCTGCGGCCTCGGGGAACCGGCCGTCGAGGAGGCCGTCCGCGACCTCATCCATTCCGCCAACCCCAGCGTCGCCCCGCTCGTGACGGTCGGGGAGACCCACCTCCGGGTGACCGCGAAGGCGCCGAGCCAGGCCGAGGCCCGGGCGCTGGTGGAGGGCATGGTCGCCGCTGTCGAGGAACGCCTGCGCCCCCATATTTTCGGCTATGACAGCGAGACCATAGCCGAGGCGTGCGGGAAGAGACTCCGGGCCAGGGGCGTCACTTTGGCCCTGGCCGAGTCCCTGACCGGCGGACTGGTTGGTCATCTCCTGACCGAGGTCCCGGGGAGCAGCGAGTACTTCGAACGGGGTTTCGTCGTCTATTCGAACCAGGCCAAGACCCAGCTGCTCGGCGTCGGCCAGGAACTGCTGTCGAGGTACGGGGCGGTCAGCGAGGAAGTGGCCCTGGCCATGGCTCGCGGGGCCCGACAGAGCGCCGGGACGAGTCTCGGGCTGGCCCTGACCGGCATCGCCGGTCCGGACGGCGGTTCGGAGGCCAAGCCGGTCGGACTGGTCTACATCGCCATCTCCGGCGAAGCGCCCCTGGGGCCGACCGAAGCCTGCTGGAGACACGTGTTCAGCGGGGAGCGCGGCCTTATCAAACAGAGGGCCGCCCACAGGTCGCTCGTCAGGCTGTGGGAGTGGCTCGCATGAACTCATTGCGGTGCTTTGTCGCTGTCGAATTGGACGACCCGGCCCGGCGGGATGTGGGCGGGGTCATTGAGCGTTTGCGGGCCACGGGGGCGGACGTCAAGTGGGTCGCCCCGGGCAACCTGCACCTGACCTTGAAGTTCCTCGGCGCGGTCCCGGCGGGGGACGTTCCCAAGGTCGTGGAGGCCCTACACTCGGCCCTGGGCGACGGCGGGCCCCCGGGGCCTTTTGCCTTCCGCCTCTCGGGCGTCGGAGCCTTCCCGTCGGCCGCGAGTCCGCGGGTTGTCTGGGTCGGAGTGACCCAGGGCCAGGAGCCGCTGGTGGCGCTCGCCGCGCGCGTCGAAGCGGCCTTGGAACCCCTGGGCTTCCCGCGCGAGAGCCGTCCCTTCTCACCCCACCTCACGGTGGGGCGCTGCCGGTCCGCAAAGAACAGGGCGACCCTCGGAGAGAGCCTCGCCTCCCTGCGCACCTACGAGGGTCCGCCGGTGGCGGTCGGGCGAGTCGTGCTCTTCTCGAGCGACCTGCGGCCGACGGGACCCGTCTACACGCCTCTCGCCACCTTTTCCCTCTAGGCCGGGCCGGCGCGCGAAGCGCCTCAAGGGAGACCGGGCGATGGGGTCGAATACAGGATGCGGCACCCGTCTCTTCCTGTCGAGAGCGGCGCGGATTTGCGTCGGCCGGGCGGCAAGACCTGATTGACGCCGGGTGGTGGGGCCGGTCCATAATCCACAGTGCGCTGTCTTCCCCAGCGACCATTCCCGGAGGTGGGGTTAGGTGGACAAGGAGAAGGCCCTGGAACTCACTCTCGGGCAACTCGAGAAGCAGTTCGGCAAGGGCACCATCATGCGCCTCGGTCAGGCGGCCCTCAACACGAGCATCGAGGTCATCCCCACCGGCTCCATCGCTCTGGACATGGCTATCGGGGTGGGAGGGGTCCCGCGAGGCCGGGTGGTCGAGGTTTACGGGCCGGAGGGTTCCGGAAAGACCACAGTCGCCCTGCACCTCATCGCCGAGGCCCAGAAGCTCGGCGGCATCGCGGCCTTCATCGACGCCGAGCACGCCCTCGACCCCCACTACTCGGCGCGCCTCGGCGTGGACATCGACAACCTTCTCATCTCGCAGCCGGACACGGGCGAACAGGCGCTCGAGATAACGGAGGCCTTGGTCCGCAGCGGCGCCGTGGACATCGTGGTCATCGACTCCGTGGCCGCCCTCGTGCCCAAGGCCGAGATCGAGGGGGAGATGGGCGATTCGCACGTCGGCCTCCAGGCCCGCCTGATGTCCCAAGCCCTTCGGAAACTCACCGGGGCCATCTCCAAGTCCAACACGAGCGTGGTCTTCATCAACCAGATCCGGGAGAAGGTCGGCGTGCTTTTCGGCAACCCGGAAATCACGCCCGGGGGGCGCGCCCTGAAGTTCTACGCCACTCTGCGCCTGGAGGTCCGTCGGGTCGAGTCCATCAAGCAGGGCAACGAGATTATCGGCATGAGGGTCAAGGTCAAAGTCGTGAAGAACAAGGTCGCCCCGCCGTTCCGCCAGGCCGAGTTCGATCTCATCTACGGCCTCGGCATCTCGCGGGAGGGCAGCCTCATCGACGTGGCCACCGACCTGGGCGTCCTCGAGAAGACGGGGGCCTGGTACTCCTTCGGGGACCAGCGGCTCGGCCAGGGCCGCGAGTCGGTCCGCGATCATCTGAAACAGAACCCGGAGACGGCGGCGATCATCGAGGCGAAGGTGCGGGGGATACTGCAACTCGGCCAGATCAAGCCGAAGTCGGCCGACCCCTCTGAAGACGCCGCGGAAGCCGGCGGGTCGGATGGCTAGGATGGGCCGGAGGCCTCGGGCTCCCCGGGAGAGCGGTTCCGGCCGGGAAGACCCGGCCCGCCGGGCCGAAGCCTACGCCCTGGATCTCCTCGCCCTGCGACCGCGGACCGTGCGCGAACTCAGCGCGCGCCTGCGGTCCAAGGGGTACGCGGAGGAGACCATCGCCGACCTCGTCTCACGGGCCGAGCGTGCGGGCTACCTCGACGACCGACAATTCGCCGCCGCGTGGGTGGAGGAGCGCTGCCGCTCCTATCCCTGCGGTCCCGCCCGCCTGGGCGCGGAACTCCGGCAGAAGGGCGTGGACGACCAGATCGTCTCGGCCGTGCTCGCCGAGAATCTGCCACCGGAGCGGGAAGTGGCCCTGGCCATGCAGGTCGCCTCGAAACGGGCGCCGAGCGCGGCCGCGGCGAAGAAGAAGCTCTGGGACCTCCTGCGCCGCCGGGGGTTCGGGGGGCGCGCCTGCGAGGAGGCCTTGCGGGCCGCCTACGGCCCCGTGGATGAACTTGAGGCCTAGCTTGACAAGCTACCTGGCAAAAGGTTAGAATTTTCCAAGGGATAAGGCTTGTTTAAGTGAGTTATTACCGTCTCGACTATTGATCAGGCGTAGGCTGTTTCGAGCCTTGTGGGTTCAGCGGAGAGGGCGAGAGCGGAAGGGCCACCTAGAAGGCCTGTCTTGCGACATCGCGCCTTGTGGTCTTTTGCGCCTGAGCCGTAGACGCCAGTAGAGCGGTAGCCGCACTTGCCAAGGAGCCGACGTCCCGTCGGCTCCTTTCTTCATAGGGAGATGAAATCACAGATGAACATCGGGATAGCGATTCTTGTAGCCGTCCTGGCTCTCGTCGCCGGTGCCGCCGCGGGTTACTTCGGGCGCAAGGCCCTGTCGGAAGCGAAGATAGCCTCGGCGGAGGAAGCGGCCAAGCGCATCCTTGAGGACGCCAAGCGGGAAGGCGACCGCGTCAGGCGCGAGTCGGTCATCGATGCGAAAGAAGAGGCCATCCGTCAGAAGAACGAAGCGGAACGGGAGATACGGGACAGGCGTACCGAACTGCAGGCCCGGGAGAACCGGCTCGCCCAACGGGAGGAGACGCTGGATCGCAAGTCCGAGTCCCAGGAGAAGCGGGACGAAGTCCTGCGCTCGCGCGAGAAGGAGACCGACCAGATCCAAGACGAGATCAACGAGATAAAGGCCAAGCAGCTGTCCGAACTGGAACGCATCTCCGGTCTGGACCGCGAGCAGGCGAAGGCCATTGTGATGAAGTACGTGGAGGACCAGAGCCGCCAGGAGGCCGCCGCCCTGGTGCGGGCGATCGAGATTGAGGCCAAGGAAGACGGCGACAAGAAGGCGCGCAACATCATCTCTCTGGCCATCCAGCGGTGCGCCGCCGACCATGTGGCCGAGACCTCGGTCTCCGTGGTGGCTCTCCCGAACGACGAGATGAAGGGCCGCATCATCGGCCGCGAGGGCCGGAACATCAGGGCCTTCGAGACCCTGACCGGCATCGACCTCATCATCGACGACACTCCTGAGGCGGTCATCCTTTCCGGCTTCGATCCCGTGCGACGCGAAGTGGCCAGGGTCGCCCTCGAGAAGCTTATCAGCGACGGACGCATCCATCCGGCCCGCATCGAGGAGACGGTGGAGAAAGCCCAGAAGGAAGTCGAGGTTCGCATCCGCGAGGAAGGCGAGCAGGCGGCCTTCGAGGCCGGCGTGGCCGGGCTGCACCCCGAAATCATCAAGCTCCTGGGGCGCCTGAGGTTCCGGACCAGCTACGGCCAGAACGTCCTGACCCACAGCCTGGAGGTTACGCACCTGGCCGGGGCGATGGCCGCGGAGCTCGGAGCCAACGTGGCGGTGACCAAGCGCGCCGGCTTGATCCACGACATCGGAAAGGCCGTCGACCACGAGGTGGAGGGGACCCACACCGCGATCGGTGTCGAACTGGCCAAGAAGTACCGCGAATCCAACGAGGTGGTCCTGGGCATCGCCGCCCATCACGGAGACGTCGAACCCAGCTCGGTCGAAGCCGTGCTGGTGGCAGCGGGGGACGCCATCTCCGCGGCGCGGCCGGGGGCCCGCCGGGAAACCCTGGAAGCCTATATCAAGCGCCTGGAGAAGCTTGAGGAGATTGCCGACTCCTTCGACGGCGTGGACAAGGCCTACGCCATCCAGGCCGGCCGTGAGATCCGGATTATCGTGAAGCCGGAGAAGATCGACGACATCACCGCGGCTCGTCTGGCCAAGGACATCGTCAAGCGCATCGAGTCCGAACTGGAGTACCCGGGTCAGATCAAGGTCACGGTCATCCGGGAGACGAGGGCCGTGGACATCGCGAAATAGGGGGCGGCCGCGCGCGCGGTTCCCTCCCTTTGCCTCCAGGGGCAGGGAAGGGAAAGATAGGGTCTGGGAGAATACCGGGCCGGGAGAACGGCTTTCCGCTGGTCAGCGCCTTACCCGGGCGCGAGATGGGGTGCGAGGGGGGTTCGGGTTGAAGAGGGACAAACGGGGGAACCGGCGCGCCCCGGCCGCCGTGGCTGAGTGCCCGGCGAACCAGGGCGGGACGGTCAGCCTGTTCGTGTCTATCCTCGTCCGCTACCCCGAAGTGGCCAGTGTCACCTATCGGCGCGAATCCCACTGCCTTCGGCTGTCCGTGCTGGTGCGCTCGGGGCTGCCCGAAGAACGGGTGGCGGCCCTGCGCGAGCGTATCGGCAAGTCGATTCAGGCCTACGTCCGCCTGGTGGACCGTGAGACTCGGGTCTTCGACCTCGCCGTGAAGGCCCGCCAGGGCGTCAGCGTGGTGGAGATGTGGCGGGACATCGACTCGCTGACCCAAAACGAACTCTCCCTCATCCTCACGGTGGTCCGGGAGTTCTTCGGCGACGAGCTCGTCGTCGACAGCCTCCCGCACGTCGAGAATGAGGACCTCGCTGTCCAGGAGGAACTCATCGAGGAGATGCTGGACGACCTCCGGGACTTCCGCCAGCAGCCCAACCTCATCGCCTTCCGCGAGGAAGGACGCGTGCTGGTCTTCAACCAATGAGGATACTGGCCGTCGGGGACATCGTCGGTCGGCCAGGCCGGCGCGCCGTGGCCGCGCTCCTTCCGTCCCTCCGCCGACAATTGGAACTCGACCTCATCGTCGCCAACGCCGAGAACGCGGCGGGAGGCGTCGGCATCACCGCCGAGATAGGACAGGAACTGCTCTCCCACGGTATCGACCTTCTGACCATGGGCAACCACGTCTGGGGCAAACGAGAAGCCTACGACTTCCTCGACGCCGAACCGCGCATCATCCGCCCGGCCAACTACCCGAACGGCGCGCCCGGCCGCGGCTGCACCGTCGTCAAGTCGCGTTCCGGGGTGCCGGTGGGCCTGGGGAACCTGGGCGGTCGGGTCTTCTTCGTCAACGACCTGGACTGCCCGTTCCGGAGCGCGCTGCGGATGGTCGAGGAATTACGCGAGTCGGCGAAGGTTATCCTTTTTGACTTCCACGCCGAGGCGACCTCGGAGAAGGTGGCCATGGGGCACTACCTCGACGGTCTGGCCAGCGCGGTCTTCGGGACGCACACCCACGTGCAGACCTCCGACGCCACGGTCCTGCCGGGTGGCACGGCCTACATCACGGACATCGGGATGACCGGACCCGTCGACTCGATTATCGGCATGAAGAAGGAGATTGTCATCGAGAGGTTCCTGACGCAGCTGCCGTCGAAGTTCGAGGTGGCGACGGGAGCGGCCACCCTGAGCGGGGCCGTCTTCGACATCGACGAGTCGACCGGCCGAGCTCGCAGCGCGCAGGCCATCTCGGTGGCGGAAGCGTAGGCCCCGCCCCTCCAGCCCTCCGGACCCCTTCCCTGGCGGAATTCGACCCATACAGTGAAAAGATTCTGCCACTTACAGGAAATCGCTACCAAGAGGGAGAATATTCTAAGAATTAGTCGGCCCCTTTGCAGGCTGCGGTTAGAGGGAGGTCCTTCTAGTGGATATCCTGAAGGTCTCGTCCAAGTCCAAGCCCAACGCGGTAGCCGGCGCTCTGGCTGGGGTCCTGAGAGAGAAAGGGGCGGCGGAGATTCAGGCCATCGGAGCGGGTGCGCTCAACCAGGCCGTCAAGGCCGTGGCCATCGCCAGGGGTTTCGTCGCGCCGGGCGGGATGAACATCGTGTGCATCCCGGCCTTCATCGACGTCGAGATCAACGGCGAGAGACGCACGGCGATCAAGCTCACGGTGGAGCCGAGGTAGGGTCAGGGGACACCCTCGTCGTCCGTGGGGATGGCGAGCTCGGGCTGAAAGGAAGGCGACCGGTCGGAGGCGCTGGGGCGCTTTCGGTGGCGGTCGCTTTTGTGTCTGGCGACGGAGAGCATCAGGCTGAAGGTATTGCCTACCGCCCACCGAATCCGCTCCCAGCCGACCGCGAGGTCGGTCTATCTGCGCTAGAGGAGGATGACGCGTGGATTTCTCACTGACTGAGGACCATCGCCTGGTCCAGAAGATAGCCCGCGAGTTCGCCGAGCGGGAAGTGGCGCCGCACATCAAGGAGAACGACGAGAAGGGCTTCTTCGACCGCCGCATCCTCGATGGCCTGGGCGAGTTGGGTCTCCTGGGCATCTGCTTCCCCGAGAAGTACGGCGGGATGGGTCTTGACTACATCAGCCTGGCCATCGCCTCCGAGGAGTTGGAGCGGGTCGAGACATCGCTCCGGGTCATCCTCTCCGTGCACACCGGACTCTGCGGGCTCGGCCTCTTCCAGTGGGGCACCGAGGAGCAGAAGGTCAAGCACCTCACCCCGCTGGCCCAAGGTAAGCGCATCGGGGCCTTCGGACTGACCGAGCCGAACGCCGGCAGCGACGTGGCGGCCCTGGAGATGACCGCCGTCCGCGACGGCAGCCACTATGTGCTGAACGGCGAGAAGACCTGGATCTCCCTGGCCGACGTGGCCGACACGTTCCTGGTCTTCGCCTACACGAACAAGGCGGCCAAGCACGCGGGCATCTCCGCCTTCATTGTCCAGCGGGACTTCCCGGGCTTCTCGTCCAGCGCCATCCACGGCAAGCTCGGCATCCGGGCCGGCAACACGGGTTCCTTCGTGCTCCAGGACTGCCGCGTCCCGGCCGCGAACCTGGTGGGCCGGGAAGGGGAAGGCTTCAAGATCGCGATGTCGTGCCTGGACAACGGCCGCTTCACGGTTGCCGCGGGCGCGACCGGGCTCATTCAGGCCTGCATCGACGCCAGCGTGAAGTACGCCAACCAGCGCCAGACCTTCGGCGTGCCCATCGCCCAGCACCAGCTCGTCCAGAGGCTCGTCGCCCACATGGTCCGCGACGTCGAAGCTTGCCGGCTCCTGGTCTACCGGGCGGGCTGGCTGAAGAACCGCGGCGAGCGGAACACGCGGGAGACCGCTCTGGCCAAGTGGTACGCCACTTGCGCCTCGTTCGAGGCCGCGTCCAACGCCATCCAGATTCACGGCGCCTACGGGTACTCCAACGAGTATCCTGTGGAGCGGTACCTGCGGAACTCCAAGGGCGCGGTGATCTATGAAGGGTCCCGCGAGATCCTCGAGATCATGATCGGCAGCTACGCGTTGGGGCTCCGCCAGGACAAGCCGGTCAACCCGCCGCTCCCCGGGTGGCCGGACCCCGGCAAGGAGGCCGACTAGAGGCATGGCTCGCACGGCTTTCCTGCAAGGCAACGAGGCGGTCCTCGAGGGCGCTCTGGCCGCCGGGGCGCGCTTCTACGCCGGGTACCCCATCACTCCTTCCTCGGAGATAGCCGAACTGGCGTCCTGGCGCCTGCCTGGGCTGGGCGGGGTGTTCATCCAGATGGAGGATGAGATAGCCAGCATGGCCGCGCTCGTAGGGGCGGCTATGGCCGGCGCCAAGGCCTTCACCGCCACCAGTGGCCCGGGCTTCTCCCTGATGCAGGAGAACATCGGGCTGGCGGTGATGGTGGAGGCGCCCTGCGTGGTCATCAACGTCATGCGCAGTGGACCCTCCACCGGCCTGGCCACCAAACCGGCCCAGGCCGACATCATGCAGGCCCGGTGGGGGACGCACGGGGACCACCCGGCCGTGGCCCTGGTGCCATCCAGCGTCTCGGAGTGCTTCTCGCTCACCGTGGCCGCCTTCAATCTGGCCGAGCGCCTGCGGACCCCGGTCTTCGTCCTGAGTGACGAGATCCTGGGGCACATGCGGGAGAGAGCGGACATCCCGGACACGGAGGCCCTCGAGATCTGGGACCGCCCCCGTCCGGCGGGCGACCCGGCGGACTATCGACCCTATCGCCCCGGCCCCGATGGGGTTCCCCCTCTGGGGACCTTCGGCGGCCCCTACGTTTTCCACGTGACCAGTTCCATGCACGACGAACGGGGCGTCTCCGCCAACGACGCCAAGACGGCGGCGGCGTCCGTCGCGCGGCTCGTCGGCAAGGTGAGTCGGAACGCCCAGTGGCTGCCCAGGCCTGAGGTCGTGAGGTCCGGCGGCGGCGGCGAGGGCGGGACGGGCGCGGGCCGGCCCGTGCTCATTGTGGCCTTTGGCTCCAGCGCCCGGGCGGCGCGGCAGACGATGCTCGACCACCCGGACCACCCGCTCACCCTCTTCCGGCCCAGGACCCTCTGGCCGTTTCCGGAGGCGGAGCTGTCGGCCCTGGTGGACGGGCACGCGGCCGTGGTCGTGGCCGAGATGAACACCGGCCAATTGGTGGGAGAGATAGAGCGGATCACGGCTGGCCGCCGGGCGGTCGGGTTGGCCTGGCGCAGCGACGGGGAGATCATCACCCCGGAGGAAATCTGGGCCGCTGTCAGGCGGACGCTGGGAGGCGACGGCCGGTGAGCACCTACCTCGACTACCTCGACGAGAACGCCCTGCCCCTCATGTGGTGCCCGGGCTGCGGCGACGGGACGATCCTCAAGGCCCTCCTGGGGGCGTTCGCCACCTTGGGTCTCAAGCGGGAGAACACGGTCGTCGTCACCGGCATCGGCTGCTGGGGCAAGGCTGACGACTACATCCGGACCAACGCCATCCACGGGACCCACGGGCGGGCTCTGGCCGTGGCCACCGGGGTCAAGGCCTTCCGGCCCGGCCTCACGGTGGTGGCTCTCATGGGCGACGGCGACTGCGCGACCATCGGGGGCAACCACTTTATCCACGCCGCCCGGCGCAACATCGGCGTCACGGCCATCGTGGCCAACAACCTCAACTACGGGATGACCGGAGGCCAGTTCTCCGGGACGACCCCGGTCGGGAGCCGCACGAGCACTTCCCCGTTCGGGCACACCGAGAACCCCTTCGACCTCTGCCGCCTGGCCGAGGCGGCCGGGGCCAACTTCGTGGCCCGCACGACGGCCTATCACTTCAAGCAGATGGGGCAGCTCATGGTCGAAGCCCTCCAGGAACCGGGCTTCTCCCTGGTCGAGGTGGTCTCACCCTGCCCGACCTACTTCGGCCGGTTCAACAAACAGGGCTCGGCCAGCGAGATGTGGCGCTCGCTCAAGGAGCGGGCCAGAGCCGTTGGCCCGGGAGGAACGGAGGCGCCGGCGGAGGCTGGCTCGCTGGAGGCGCCGCCTGATGACGGGCCGGACGCTCCCATCCTCACCGGCCGGCTGGTGAGCCGGCACAAGCCGTCGTTCGCGGAGCGCTACGCCGCGGTCCAGGCCACGGCCGCCCGGGCGGGGGAGGGGGCCGAGCCCGATGCTCGCTGAAGCAAAGCCCCGAGGCGCCCGCTGGGAGGGCGTCCTCGCCGGCGAGGGTGGTCAGGGCCTGGTCGTGGCCGGGATCATCCTGGGTGAGGCGGCCGTCCTCGAGGGTCTCTACGCCGTCCAATGCCAGTGGGTCTTCGGGTCCGCCGCCCGGGGCAGCCTTTCGCGGTCGGAGGTCGTCGTCGGCCCGGAGGAGATCGCCTTTCCACGGGTGCTCAAGGCCGGGGTCCTCCTGGCCCTCACGCCGGCCGCCCTGACGCGTCACCTGGGGATGCTAGGGCCGGGCGCCCTGGTCATCGTGGACTCCGACCACGTGCCGGACACGGGGGACGTGCCGCCGGACGCGGACGTCCGCCCCCTGCCGATTCTGAGGACAGCGGCCGGCCTCGGGCTGGCCCGCTCGACGAACGTCTTCGCCCTCGGGGCCCTCGTGGCCCTGACCGGGGTTGTCCGGCCGGAGAACGTCGAGGAAGCGCTTAGGCGCCGCTTCGGGGTTAAGGCCGAACCCAACCTCCGAGCCTTTCGCGCCGGAGCCGACTTGGCCGCCGGCGGCTGACCGGGGAGGCAGGACATGACTCACCTGAGCCTTGAGGAAGCGCTGGCCTTCAACCGCTCCTGTCCCGTCGTCGACCTGCACTGCGACACCCTACTGAAAGTCGGGCCGGACCGGGGTCTTGGCCAATGCCGCGCCGACACTCACCTCGACCTGCCGCGCCTCGGCGAGGCCGGAGTGAGCGGCCAGTTCTTCGCCTGCTACATCGAACCCCAGCACGTGTCCTACCGCGCTCTGGAGCGGACCCTGGAGATGATCGAGGCGTTCTACGGGGAAGCGGCCGCCAACCCGAGCCGCCTCGTCCCGGCGGTGGGGGCGAGCGGCATTCGGGAGGCCCACCGCGAGGGTAAGGTGGCCGGTCTTCTCGCCGTGGAGGGCGGGGAGGCGCTCCAGGGGAACCTGGGCCTCCTCAGCACCCTTTACCGGCTCGGCGTCCGCTCGCTCACCCTGACCTGGAACTTCCGCAACGCCTTGGCCGACGGCTGGCAGGAGAGCCGCACGGGGGGCGGGCTGTCTCGTTTCGGGGCCTTGGTCGTGAAGGAGATGGAGCGGCTCGGGATGCTGGTCGATGTGTCGCACCTGTCCGACGCCGGGTTCCGGCAGGTGCTCGAGGAGACCTCGGGACCGGTCATCGCCAGCCACTCGAACGCCCGGGCCGTCTGCGAGCATCCCCGGAACCTCACCGACGAGCAGATCCGGGCTCTGGCGGCCCGAGGCGGGGTGATGGGGCTCAACCTGGCGCCAGGTTTCCTGCGCGCCGGCGCGGGTCGGCCGGTCGCCGCGGGAACGGACGGAGGGGAGCCCGTGAAGGCGACCCTGGCGGACGCCCTGGACCACGTCGACCACATCGTGCAACTCGTCGGGCCGGCCCATGTCGGGCTGGGCCTGGACCTGGACGGCATCTACAGTCTTCCGGAGGGTTTCCAGGACGTGGCGAGCCTGCCGCGGCTGACCCAGGGGCTCTTCGAGCGAGGCCATTCGCCCGAGACCGTGCGGGCAATCCTGGGGGGCAACTTCCTCCGGGTCATGGAGGAGGTCGGGGCGGTCTGAGCAGAGGCGAAGCCGACCTCCATGTCCACACGACGGCCTCCGACGGGCTGCTGAGTCCGGCTGAGGTCGTCGAGGTGGCCGTCGCGCGGGGGTTGGCGGCCGTCGGGATTGCCGACCACGACACGGTGTCGGGGATACCCGCGGCCATGGCCCGGGCGGCCGAGTACGGCCGGGGGCGCCTGGAGGTCGTGCCGGGCCTCGAGATCAACACCGACTACCGGGACGGGGAGATCCACATCCTGGGCTACTTCATCGCTTGGGACGACGCGACTCTCGCGGAGACCTTGGCGCGCCTGCGCGCCGGGCGGACGGCCCGGGCCGAGAAGATACTGGCGAAACTGCAGGCCCTGGGAATCCGTCTCTCTCTTGACAGGGTTATTTCGCTCGGCGAAGAAGGCTCGGTCGGTCGCCCGCACGTGGCCCGGGCGATGGTCGAAGCCGGGTGCGTGAAGTCCGTCAAGGAGGCCTTCGACGCCTATCTGAAACGGGGCAAGCCCGCGTACGTCGAGCGGATGCGGTTTTCCCCGGTCGAGGCGGTGAAGGCGGTCCGCCAGGCCGGAGGAGTGGCCGTCCTGGCCCATCCGGCGGCGGAGGCTACTCCGGCCCTCATCCGGGACCTGGTGCAGGCCGGGCTTGAAGGGCTTGAGGTGCGCCACCCGGAGCACGACCTTCGTCTGGAACAGATGTACGGGGCCATGGCCCGCGAACTCGGCCTGGTGGCCACGGGCGGGTCGGACAGCCACGGTCCGAGCCAGACCTACGGAGCGGACGTGGGGTCGTACACAGTTAACGCCGGCGTCGTTACCGAACTGAGGCGCCGGGCAGAGAGGAGGAGGACGGAGAACGGCACACTTCAAGCACGATGACTGGCGGGAACTGAGCCGGAAGGCCCTCGACCATCTGCGCCCCAAGGTCGACTATGCCGACATGCGCTTCGTGTCCAGGGTCGGCGAGACGATCGCGGTGAAGAACGGAGCGGTCGAGGGGGCCACGGCGTCCACGGACCTCGGCTTTGGCCTTAGAGTCCTCAAGGATGGAGCCTGGGGCTTCGCCTCGAGCTCGACGCCCGGCCTGGAGGAGGTCCTGGCCGTCGCCGACCGCGCGGTCGGCATCGCCAAGGCCTCGGCTCTCGTCCCCGGGCAGAGGGCCAAGTTGGCTCCGGTCGAGCCGGTCGAGGACCGGTGGGAGTCCCCCTACAAGAAGGACCCCTTCGACGTGAAGCTCGCGGACAAGCTGGAGTTGCTCCTCTCGGCCGAGAAACGGGTCCGCGACGGTGGCGGCGGCAAGGTCATGGTCGCCCAGGCCAGCGCGGGAGCGCGGCGGGAGGAGAAATCCTTCGCCAGCACCGAGGGCAGCTACATCGAACAGGCCATCACGGAATGCGGGGCGGGCCTTTCCGCCTACGCCGTGGGGCCGGGTGAACTCCAGCGCCGGACCTACCCGAACGGAGACCGCGAACTCACCGGCTGCTATGGCTGGGAGGCCGTCGAGGCCCTCGACCTGGTCGGGAACGCGGAGAGGGTCGGCCAGGAAGCGGCCCAACTCCTCGAAGCCAAGAAGTGCCCGTCCGGGCCCAAGGACATCATTCTCGACACCACTCAGATGGTGCTGCAGATTCACGAGTCCTGCGGCCACCCGACGGAACTCGACCGCGTCTACGGGACGGAGGCCGGCTTTGCCGGCACGAGCTTCCTCACCACGGACAAGCTCGGGAAGTTCAAGTACGGGTCGGACAAGGTGACCATCGTGGCCGACGCCACGGTCCCGCACGGCATGGGAACCTTCAAGTACGACGATGAGGGCGTCCCGGGACAAAGGACGGTCCTGGTGGACAAGGGAACGTTCAAGAACTACACCACGTCGCGCGAGACGGCCACGCGCCTGGGTCAGAAAGCCTCCAACGGGGCGATGCGCGCCGACGGTTGGAACCGGATGCCCATCATCCGGATGACGAACATCAACCTCGAGCCGGGCGACTGGACCCTGGACGAGATGATCAAGGACACCAAAGACGGCGTCTACATGGAAATCAACAAGAGCTGGTCCATCGACGACAAGCGCCTCAACTTCCAGTTCGGGACGGAGATCGGCTGGGAGATCAAGGACGGCGCTCTGGGCGACATGGTCAAGAGCCCCAACTACACCGGCATCACGCCGGAGTTCTGGGCCGGTTGCGACGCCGTCGGCGACAAGAAGCACTGGAAGCTGTGGGGCACCCCCAACTGCGGGAAGGGCGAGCCCATGCAGGTGGCCCATGTCGGGCACGGCTCCGCTCCGACCCGGTTCCGCAAGGTGAGAGTAGGTGTCGGCCAGTGACGGCCAAGGAGCGCATCCAGGAAGTCCTTGAGAAGTGTCTTCGCTTCGCCTCGGCCGACCAGACCGAGGTCGTGGTGACGGGCCAGGACACCTACCTCACCCGGTACGCCACGAACTACATCCACCAGAACACCGCCGAAACGGACACCCAGGTGAGCGTGCGTTCGGTCTTCGGCAAGAAGATCGGCCTGGCCCAGACCAACGCCTTGGACGACGCGTCGCTGAAGCGCACCATCGAACACGCCGAGCGGATCGCCAAGGTCCAGCCGGACCTCCTGGATTTCCTTTCCCTGCCGAGCAAGGACGACGCGGGCGAGATCACGGCGCAGGCCGTTTTCTCGGACCGCACGGCCGCCTCCACCGCCGAGGAACGCGCCCGGGCCGTCGGCCGCATCACCGCGCTGTCGGTCAAGAACGGGTTTGACGCCGCCGGCGCCTTCTCGACAGCGGTGGTGCGGTTCGGCATCGCCAACTCTCTGGGCATCCGCCGCTACACCGAAGCCACCCGGGCGAACCTCTCGGCCATCGTGATGGGACCCACCGGTTCGGGATTCGCGGAAGGCCTCCAGAGCGACGTGGGCAAGATGGCCGTCGACAGGGTGGCCGAGACCGCGGTCGGCAAGTGCCGCGACGCGCAGAACCCCGTGGCCGTCGAGCCCGGCGACTACGAGGTCATCCTTGAGCCGGCGGCTGTCGCGGACATGATCCAGTTCCTCGCCTACATGGGTCTCGGGGCTCTCGCCCTCCAGGAGGGCCGGAGCTTCATGTCCGGGCGCATCGGCCAGAAGGTGACCGGGGAGAACTTCACCCTCTGGGACGACGGCACCGACCCGGCCGGCATGGCCATCCCGTTCGACTTCGAGGGCGTGCGGCGGCAGAAGGTCATGCTCATCGAGAAGGGCGTGGCCAAGAGCGTCGTCTACGACTCCTACACGGCGGGACGAGAGCCCGGGAAGAAGTCCACCGGGCACGCTCTGCCGCCGGCGGCTCAGATCGGGGCCTTGCCCCTGAACCTGTTCATGAAGCCGGGCGACGCCGAGGTCGAGGACCTGATCAAGGCGACCAAGCGGGGCATCCTCGTGACCCGGTTCCACTACACCAACCCGCTCCACCCCGTCCTGACGACCATCACCGGGATGACCAGGGACGGCACCTTTCTGGTGGAGAACGGGAAGGTCAAGAGTCCTATCAAGAACATGCGGTTCACCAACGGCATCCTCGACGCCTTCGACGCCATCGAGGCCATCGGCAAGCGCCCGGCGCTTGTGGACATGTTCGGGCTGGGCGTCTGCAGCGCCCCGGCGGTGAAGCTCAAGAAGTTCAGCTTCACCGGCGGGACGGAGCACTAGGGCGCGGGGAAAGACCAGGCAGGCTCCCTCCCGGCTCGGGAGGGAGCCTGCCAAACGTGAGAGCCAGTCCAACCAGAATATCCCCGGTCTACCAGGCCTATAATAGGTAAGGTCTGGCGGCCGACGGCGATGTGGCTACGCTGGGGCCGCGCCGGAAGGGGACGGCTGTGGCCAAGGGACCGGCGCTCGAGCGCGACCCTATCGGGAAGGACCCCGCCCGGCGCAAGCCGCGGGTGGCGGAGAAGACCGGGATTCCCGAGGTCGACGACTTGAGGGAACGGGTCTTGGACCTGGAGGCCCGGCTCCGCGCGCTGGCCGTGTCGCGCCGGGTCCTCATCACCCTCCTGGTGTCCTCGGACAAGAAGAGGAAGATCGAAGTCGCGCGCCTGCGCGGCGAGGTGGAGAAGTTTCGGGAGCGCAACCGCTGCCACGGGCGAGCCGTCGCGGCCCGCGACGCCGTCATCCACCACCTGAGATACCAGATGTCCGAGCTTGTCGGCCCGGACATCGAGAGCCCCGCGGACTCCCTTTAGCCCCCAACCTAGAAGGACTTGGCTTTTCCGTCGGGTAAGTGGCCACCCTGAGAGACTAAGCCGGGAGCGCTCGTCCGGCGGTGAGGGTGGGAAGCCGTGGCGGAGAAGCCCATGGTGGACCTCAACAGCGACCTTGGTGAGGGCCTCGGCGTCTGGTCCTTGGGCCAGGACCTGGCGATGTTCGACCTCGTGACCTCAGCCAATTTGGCCTGCGGTTTTCACGCCGGCGACCCTGGCGTGATGAGGCGTTCGCTCCGGCTGGCCGTGGAGAAGGGTGTGGCCGTCGGCGCCCACCCGGGGTACCCCGACCTGTCGGGGTTCGGCCGGCGCGACATGGCCCTGACCCCGGAGGAGATCGTGGATTCCGTCGTCTATCAGATAGGCGCTCTCCAGGCCTTGGGCCGGGCGGAAGGCGCCCTGGTCCGCTATGTGAAGCCGCACGGTGCCCTCTACAATCGGGCGGCCGTGGACGCGAAGGTGGCGGCCGCCGTCGTGGCGGCCACGGTTCAGGCGATGAAGGGCGCCGGGTCGGCGCCGGTGCTGGTGGCCATGGCCGGCTCGGCTATGGCTGTGGAAGCGGAGAGGGCGGGCCTCCGGCTCGTCCCGGAAGTGTTTGCCGATCGCGCCTACGACGAGGCCGGCCGGCTTGTGGGGCGCGGCGTGCCGGGCGCGGTCATCACCGACCCGGCGGCGGTCGGGGCCAGAGTGGTCCGGATGGTCCGCGATGGTGAGGTCGAGACCATCGGCGGTGGCCGCGTGGCCGTCACGGCGGGGACGATCTGTCTCCACGGAGACACCCCGGGCGCGGCGAGCCTGGCCCGGGCGGTCCGGAAGGCTCTCCTGGACGCCGGGGTCCGGGTGAAGGCCTTTGCCTGAGCGAGACGGGTACCCCGTGGGCCGGCCCGCCGGGGACCGGCACCTGACCCTCGAACTCGGGGGCGAGGTCAGCCCGGAGACGACCGATTTCGTCTACGCGACCGAGGCCATCCTCCGAGCCACTTGGCCGCCGGGCCTCCGCGAGACGACCCCGGCCTACTGCTCCCTCCTGGTCCGCTACAACCCATTGGAGACCGACTACGAGACCCTGGTCCGCGTGGGCCTGGAAGCCGTTCGGGCGGCGGCCAGGCGGGAGGCGAGTCCCGGGCGGCCGCGGGCCGGCGGGCGCGGGACGGTCTTTAGCGGCGAAGTCGTCATCCCCGTGGTCTACGGCGGCGAATGGGGGCCCGACCTCGGGGAAGTGGCCCGCCATACCGGTCTGAGCCCCGACGAGGTCGCGGCGCGGCACGCCGCCGGCCTCTATCGGGTGGCGATGGTCGGCTTCGCTCCCGGCTTCGGGTACCTGACCGGGATGGACCCGGCTCTGGCCACGCCGCGGCGCCGCGCGCCCCGGCCGGTCGTGCCGCAGGGGTCGGTCGGTATCGCCGGCGAGCAGACCGGCGTCTACCCGGGCGCCCTTCCTGGAGGGTGGCAGATCATCGGACGGACACCGCTTCCCCTCTGGGACCCCGAGGCCGCGGAGCCGACCGCGATGGCCCCCGGCCGGCCGGTCCGGTTCGTAGACGCCGGAGCGGGCCGGGAGGGCTGGGCCCGGGCGGAGCGGCTGGCTGAGGGCTTCGCCGCGGCCAGCCCGGGACGGGCGCGAGGGGTCGGCGCGGAGTCTGCGACAGGTCTCGCGCGGGTGCGGGCGGCCGGCCCGCTCGACACCATCCAGGACGCGGGGCGGTGGGACCGGTCCGGCCTCGGACTGCCGGAGAGCGGAGCCCTGGATTGGCCTGCTCTGGCGGCCGCGAACGTCGCCGCCGGCAACGGCCCTGACGCGGCGGCCCTGGAGGTCACCTACGGAGGCCTTACGCTGGAGTTCATCAAGCCGGTCACGGTGGCGGTGAGCCCGGGCGGGCTGGCGTTGCTGCGCGGAGACGTGTTGGCCGCCGGCCGGGCGGCCGAGGCGCGGCCGGGCGACACCCTCGAGTTCCGCCCGGGTTCCTGTCCCCGCGTCTACCTGGCCTTCGGCGGGGGTGGGGTGGCCTGCCCTCTCGTCCTCGGCAGCCGGTCCACATACCTCCCGGCGGGTCTGGGCGGGCTGGAGGGGCGGAAGCTGAGGTCAGGTGACGTGGTGATGGGTTTCGCGCCTGCCCCGGCGAGCGGAGGCCCGGCAGCAGCCTGGGCCAGGCCTTTGGCTTGGGCCGGCCCCTTCGGCGGGGCGGGAGTCACCGTGCGGGCCGTCCCCGGACCGCAGGAGCATCTCTTCTCTCCGGAGGCCGTCCGGGCGTTCTTCGAAACCGCCTGGCGCGCGCTGCCCGGCAGCGACCGGCGGTCGTGTCTGTTGGACGGGCCGGAATTGGCGGCGCCGGCCGGGAGCGGTGTCTCGGACGGTTCACCCGCGGGGTCGGTCCAGGTGCCGCCGTCGGGGAAACCCCTGGTCTTGCTGGGCGACCACCAGACGACCGGCGGGTACCCCAAACTCGCCACGGTCATCGGACCGGACCTGCCGCTCTTGGCCCGGGTCCAGCCGGGCGGGGAAGTCCGTTTCCGCCCCGTGGACGTGACGGAGGCCCGTCGGGTCTGGTTGGAGATGCCTTCCGAGGTGGCCTGGGGTTGGCCGGGGAACGGGATGGCCGGCCGGCCGGAGGGGGGAGCCAGGCGACGGGTCATGGTCCTGGGCCTTGGGGGGCAGAGTCACCTTGTTGCGGTGGAACAGACTCCGCCCCGCTAGAGCTCACAATGCCGGGGGCCCTGGAGGGTGATTCCGAAGCCGACGCTGGGAGAATCAGAGGATGTAGAAGACCAGCCAGAGGATGTAGCCGACTCCGCCGGCGACCACCAAGGACAGCAGCGACAATCCCAGTCGGGTCCGCGCCGGCTTATCCCGGAAGCGGAGTAGCATGGCGACCAGAGAGACAATCCCCGGTACGAGTATCATGATGAGAAGCATTGTGGTCTTGGGGTTCATGGCCTACCTCCACAGGTCTCCATCGGGGAGGATGATAGCGTCCCCGTCGGCGCAATTCGACTCCCGATATTAGCGTACCACGCCAGGCCTGGTCAAGCACGGCGGCGGTTTCGACCGCGGGCGTTGGGTGGCCTCTCGCTGACAATCGGCTCAGGACCCACCGGCCGGCCGAGGCGTATGCGCTACTCGCCTCCTCGCCGGAACCCCGCCGACGCGTCCTGGCCCCGCGTGGCTCACAAGGCACCTTGAGAACGACAACAACGAAAGAGCGGCAAGGCCCGAAAGCCTTACCGCTCAAGGGCTTGCGAAGGCGGACGCGCTGGGCGCTACCTGGTTAGCCCCTGCCTGCCGTACTGGGTTCCCGGCGCAAG
>CALMHV010000009.1 GCA_937863905.1 uncultured Bacillota bacterium | reverse complement strand
GCGCTGGGCGCTACCTGGTTAGCCCCTGCCTGCCGTACTGGGTTCCCGGCGCAAGGAAAGTGGCCCCCCGGGAAGATGGCGGTCCGGGCGGCAATCCGGCCCCCTGCGCGATGCGCTCCTCGGCCAGGGCGATCATCCGGCGGACCATCTGGCCGCCGATCTGGCCGCCGAGGTTGCCGCCGATGGTCCCGCAGTCTCTTGACGGCATCTCGGCCCAGCCCAGGCTCCGGACCTTCTGGTCCAGCCCCAGCTCCTCGGCGATCTGCCACTTGAACCTCTCCAGCAGCTGGCTGTAGGTCCGGGGGTCGCTGGCGCCGGTTCCGGGACGCTTGGCCACGCCCACTTCGTTCACGACCGAGAACTTGAGCTGGTCGAGCGCGTCCCGCGCATGCGGCACTAGAGCGTTCTGGCGTTTCCTGCCCAATGTGGTCACCTCCAACGGTTACTTCGTCAGATGCTAGTATGGGTGCCAGAAATGCGGAGATACGTAGCACTTTCTGCAAGAGTTGGGCGACGCAAACGCACGTGCCGCGAAAAGCGCCGCGCATGTACCGCGAAAAAGCCGCGCACATACCGCGAAAAGAGCCGCGGGGCCCAGCTCGGTCCGTCAAGGCCCGGGCGGGCCCAGGTAGGCGGCGGTGACGTTGGCCCAGAGGGTGGCGGCTCGCTGGGCCGCTTCCTTGGCGATGACGTCGGTGCCCATCTCCAATAGGAGGTCGGCGGGGCTCAGGTCCTGGTTGAAGCTGCCCCCGGCCACGAATATCCCGCGGACCAGGCCGGGGTAGAGGCCGTCGGCGCTGGCCTTCATCTGTTTGGCGATACCGAGGTTACTGCGGTAGAAAGGATTGCCGCCTCCGATGACGAGGAGGATGCGCGCCGTCTCGGACCCCTGGATGGTCGTCAGGTACTCGGAGGCCGGCGCTGAGTCGCGGTGGACGTCGTAGATGAGCGTCGGGCTGTACTGGAGGTTATCGAGCACGGTCCGGCGTGAGCGCGGGTAGGCCCCGCCGTCGTGCGGGTCGTGGGCCGTGAGGTCGTGGACCACGGTGAACCCCGCCTTCTTCAGCGAGGCGGCCATGGTCTTGCCCACGTCGTAGATGCCGCCGGCCGCGATGAGCGATTCCGTGCCGTCGGAGGGGATGTACGACTCGTCCGAGTGCGTGTGGTAGATCACGATGACCTGGCGGGCGGCGCCCAGCGGGATAGCGCCCGGTCGCCCGGCGGCTAGGACCGTGTCAGCCTCGGGTCTGGGGGCTTCGCCGACAGGCGGGTTGGCGTCGATGACCGTTTGGGCCACCGCTCCGCGGACCCGGGTCACCCGGTGCCACTGGTTGCCCGGGTCGAGGTAGCGGTCGCCGCGCCGGACCACGATGCCCGTGCAGAGCAGGGGAGCACCCCGCTCGTCGATGAGGGTGTAGAACCCTGAGGCCCTCTCGCCGCCTGCTCTCAGGAGGAGAGCCGCCAGACGGTCGGCCCAGGCGCTCGGGGGAGTCCCGGCCAGCGTGCCGACCGCGGACACGGTCACCGCCAGCACAGCTAGGACGGCGAGGACGACGGCGATGCGCCGCTTGGTCATGTGGGAACCTCCGCGGGAATCGTCCCCCCGGACTGTGGCGGGTATGCCGCCGGGGTTTCGGCCGGTGGGGGACGGGAGGGAAACTCCTGGGACCGTAGAAGGACGACGGGCCGAAAGGGGACGGCTCATGACCACCGGGGACAACTACTTCTATACGCTCCAAGAGATATGCGTTCTCCTCAATCTGCTGCCGAACACCTTCCGGCAGATTGCTCGCGAGTACGCCGACATCATCGTCCCTCAAGAGCAGGTACGGAAGGGACGCTCGGTGATGGGCCTGCCCCCCGAAGGTTTCGAAGCTTTTCGTTTAGTTGTTCAAATGCGTGGAAAAGGGGCCTCCGGGGTCGAGATCCGGGCGGCCGTGGCCGGTGCCCGCGCGGCCCGCGCCGGAAGGCCGGGCTTGGCGGTTCCGGTGCCTGGAGAGGCCAGGGAGCGGGCCGGCGACACCCCTCGCGGCGACGATGACGACGATTACGCGGAGGGAACGCCGGCGCTGGCCGACCCGGTTCAGGCGGGACGGGCCGAGCCTCGCGACGAGCCCGCGGTCGGACCGGTCGGGTTGAAGGCCGAGTTGGACGAAGGCGCCTGGGCCAGGTACCGGGAGGCACTGGGCGCTGACGCTGCCCTATCCCGGAAGGCACGCTTCGCGCCCGCCAGGGCCGAAGCCCCCCCGTCGGCCGGGGGGGAGGCGGCCCGGGCGGCGGTCGCTGAGGCCGCCGCCGCAGCCGAGCCGGCTCCGGTGAGCGGGCGCGGCTCCTCTGAGCTTCCCGAGGCCTATCGGCGACTGGATGAGCCGCGCTCGAGGGCCAGGCGGGTCGAGCCGGAGTGGCCTCGGGCCGAGCCTGAGGCCAGGGTAGCCGAGCCCGAGGCCAGGGAAGCCGAGCCCGAGGCCAGGATAGCCGAGCCTGAGGCCAGGGTAGCCGAGCCTGAGGCCAGGGTAGCCGAGCCTGA
>CALMHV010000008.1 GCA_937863905.1 uncultured Bacillota bacterium | reverse complement strand
ACTATCGGCATGAGAAAAGCCCTAGGGAAGGAGGCGCTAAGCGTTGCTGGCGCCCTGGAGGTCAACAGCGCAGGCTAATGCCGGGCTGTCCCTGTTCTATACTTTCACCGTAGAGCCAGGAGCGGACAAGGCTCACGTTAGCGTCCAGGTGACCTGGGTCCAGGGAGACTCCGGTTCCTGTTGGTGGGCGGGAGGACGAATAGCCGTGAGAACTACGTAAGCCGTCTTGAGGTTAGACAACAGGCCAAACTCCTAAACGTCACACACCTGGAGTACTCCGAGCATCCAATTGACGTCCCCCAGGGGGGGGAGGGGTCAGGGGTTAGCGGTGAGCAGGGTGGCGGTCGCCGTGTGTCGAAACCGCCTCCACAGGCGGCGGGCTAAGAGGAAGGGTTGCAGGGAGCCTAATGGCCATCAAACAGAGCATTGAGTGCTGGCTGCTTCATGACGATGGTTCCGGACGCTCCGTTCTGCTGCTGCATGTTGCCGCTCCCCAAGCCGCGGTTGCCTTCTGGCAGCCCGTGACAGGTGGGATACAGGAGGGTGAGGCGCCCCTTCACGCCTGCCGACGAGAGGTGTTTGAGGAGACCGGCCAGGCCGTCGAACCTGTGGAGGTCAATCCGGGCAAAGACGTGGTGGTGCATCTGCCGGACCACGAGATCCACAAGACACTCTACTATGCCTTTGTGAAGGACAAGACGATTCGTACCGACCCTGCCGAGCATGAGGGCTACAAGTGGATCAGTGCTCAGCGCGTGAGGTCGGAGCTTTACTGGAAGTCCAACAGGCGCACGTGGGACATCGTGAGCCGGGCGCTCGAAGCGGCGGGCGGGGTACCCCCCGAGGGTGTCTCTCGGCTGTCTCGACTGTTCTAGTTGGCTCCTGCAGCTTCCCGACCGTGCAGACCGTCGGGCGCGCTCCCCTCCCCTTGCTTGGTTATCCCATGCGCCAGTAGCGGGCGATCATCACAGCGGCCGTGGCGCGAGTCGCGCCGCGCTGAGGATCAAGGGTCGTGGCTGTCTGCCCGGTCACTATGCCCTTCGAGACGGCAATGGCCAGGTCAGCCGCGGCCCAGCTGGAGACCGAAAGCCTGTCGCGGAAGGGGGCCAGGACCGCAGCCGCCTCCGCCGGACTAAGAGCGGTGGCCCGCCCGTCGGCGACGAGGGCCCGGGCGACCATGACGGCCACTTGCTCGCGGGTCACAGGGGCGTTCGGGCGGAAAGTGCCATCTTCGTAGCCTTTGATGATTCCGGTGCCCACGGCGGCCGTGAGTTCACCGTAGAACCAGTCGCGCTGTCCGACGTCGCTGAAAGCCGGAGCCGCTCCGTTCAAGTCGGCCGGCCGGACGTTCATCGCCCGCACCAGCATGCAGGCAAACTGCGCCCTCGTGACCGGACCGCCGGGCTCGAAGACACCGCCAGGGAGACCCTTGACGACGTACTTGGAGGCCATCAGTTCCACATCGGCGCGGGCCCAGTGACCCGGGAGGTCGACGAAGGTCAGGTCTACCTCGGCCAAGACGTACAGGCTGAAGCTCCAGAGTCCGGCGGTCAGTTGACCGTCGACGAACCGGCCCCCGGCGAAAGCCATGGTCCCATCGGGGTTCACCTTGAAGAGGCCTACGTCGTCGGGGTCGGTCACCGCCGCGAGTTCGTCGGCGGTGAGTTCGACGGTAAGGGAGACGGGCACGTCGAACGTGCCCGGCTCGCCCGTCTGCCCGTTCTCCGTCAGAGCGGCAGACAAGGCGAAGGCGCGGCCGATGGCCGTGACCCCCTCCGGCAGGCCGACGCAGGCCAGGAAGTCCTCCAACTCTTCCCTGTCGATGACGTCAGCCCTAAGCGTGAGCGTGCTTCCGGGCGCGGCCGCGACGACTCCGGGAGGGGCGGTCAGGGTGGGCCCCGACCCTTCCAGTCTGCCGCCCAAGGTCGGGTCAAAGGTGCCCTCCTGGGTGCTGGCAGGTTCGAACCTCTCAGCCGGCCGGGTCAGGTACTGCTGGCCCTTCGACGCCAAGGTCCGGAATATGTGGATGCGGTCGACCGAGGCACCCACCACGATATTGCCGTGC
>CALMHV010000007.1 GCA_937863905.1 uncultured Bacillota bacterium | reverse complement strand
GCTGGCTGGCCGGGGAAGCGGCGGCGCGGTCCCTGCGGGGCGGGTAGTGAGACGCCCTGGCCCAGACGCCCTACGAGCCGCCCATGTGGTAGTATGGACAAGCCCAACCATTGAGCCGAGTTCCAAGCGAGCTGCCCCGCTCCGGCAGCGAGGGAGGTGGAGGTTGTGACGCTCTCTCGCGAACCCGCCAGCGCCCTGACCCACCTTATCGGGGCCGTCCTTTCCATTGGCGCTCTGGCCGCCTTGATCTACCGGGGAGCCGTCTCCGGGACGGCCTGGCACGTGGTCTCCTTCACCGTTTTCGGTGTCAGCCTGATTGTGCTCTACACCGCCAGTACGCTCTACCATGGTCTGGCGTTGTCGCCAAGGGCCAAGCTTGCGTTCCGTAGGCTGGACCACATGATGATCTTCGTCCTGATCGCCGGCACCTACACGCCCTTCTGTCTGGTGCCTTTGCGGGGGTCATGGGGGTGGCCTCTCTTCGGAGTCATTTGGGGCTGCGCCGCGCTCGGGATGATCGTGAAGATCTTCTGGATGAACGCCCCTCGCTGGCTGTCCCTGGGCCTCTACCTGCTCATGGGCTGGCTGGTGGTGGTGGCCGCCTATCCGCTGTCTCGGTCGGTGACCGCCGCCAGCCTGACCTGGCTTGGGGTCGGTGGCCTCCTGTATACGGTAGGCGCCGTGTTCTATGCGGTGAAGTGGCCCAGTCCCTGGCCAGGCAGATTCGGCTTCCACGAGATCTGGCACCTGTTTGTCATGGCCGGGAGTGCCGCTCATTTCGTGGCCGTCCTCGCCCTCGTGTAGCGCTTCCAATCGTCCCCTCCCCGGAAGCGGGCGGACAGCGCGGCCACCTCGGTGACCGTCCTTGTCGCCATCGCGGGCAGGTTGTACAATGGTCCCAGCCTAGACCGCTTGGCGGCGCTGCCGGTGGCTCCGAAGTCCGCGCCCACAACTCGACGCAGCTCCCCTCGTCCGACTCAGCCGCCGCTCCCCCGGTGCCCCTTCGCCCTAACCGGGCCGCGAACTCGCCTCGCGGGTCATCCGGGAGGGGAGAGTCTTGCGCCATCCGTTTCGGCCCGTTCACCTGGGATTGCTCGGCCTGGTCTTCTTCGTCGCCTCCAACCTTCCGCCCGTCACTCCCGTCTTGCCGCCGCCTCCGCCTCCCAGCCAGATCATTGTCTCGGCTCTGGAGACCATGGAGTTCAACCCCTACCGCCTCTACACGTACCAGCTCGACGGGACCCACACCGAGTTTCCGCACACTCGCTCCAGCGACTACGAGTACAGCCCGGCACCTGACACGGCGGGGGACGTGGTCTTCGCCGGCGGTGACGGGAACGAATCCGAGATCTACCTCTGGCCGGCCGCCGGCGGTTCGCTGGTCCGGCTGACGAACAACTCGGTCCCGGATCTGGACCCGGCCCTCTCCCCCGACGGCACGAAGCTGGTCTTCTGCCGTCCCGCCCCGTCTCGCTCCGACGGGACGTGCCTCTGGGTGGCGGACTTCTTACGGGGCGGGTTAGTGAACATAAGGCAGATCACCTACGACCAAACCACGGAACCCAGCTTCTCACCGGATGGGACGAAGATCGTCTACGCCGAGCAGTGGGTCCCGCCGGGGACCAACCGCGCCATCCACCGCCTCCGGGTCTACGACCTCGCCGCCTCGCGCGTCACGACCCTTCTGGGCACTGTTTGCTCCAACTACGACCAACGCAAGCCCTCCTGGTCGCCGGACGGCTCCAGGATCGCCTTCGCTCTGGAGCGCAGCGCCGGGATCTACGACCTGGCCCTGGTCGACAGCAGCGGCGGCTCGCCGGTCTTCTGCACGAGCACGCAGCTCTACGACGAGGGGGGGTCCTCCTGGGCCCCCAGCGGGCGGGGACTCGTCGTCGAGTCCATCGAACGGGCCTCGCTGCTCCGGTCGTCGCAGACTTGGGTCTTGGAGCATCTGACCTTTAGTAGCGCCTGGGCCGTCACCAGCACGGCCAGGGTGGCGGAGATTCCCGGATTGAAGGACCATAATCCCCATCCCGCCTGGACCGCGGCGCCGAGGCCCCAGATTCTTGACGACATCCTGTCCCGGGGCAAGGTCGGAACGGTCTACAGCTACGTCCTGCGGGCCGCGGGCGGTGTCGGCGTCTACCAGTGGCAGCTCAAGGCCACCTCGGCTCTGCCCGCCGGTCTCAGTCTCGATGCCGCCGGCTGCGTGAGCGGAACCCCCACCCAGCCGACGCCCAGCCTGACACCGTGCCGTTTCACGGCGGTCGTCCGCGACAGGAGTGGGACGGGAGCGCCGGTGGAGAAGCTGCTCAGCCTGGAGATACTTCCGGCCAACAGCCTGACCCTGGACCTCGGGGCCGCCCTGCCGATAGCCGTCACGGGACGGGCCTACCACTTTCCCCTGCCCATCAGCGGCGGCCAGCCTCCCTACACGGTGAGCGCCAAGTTCTACCGGGGCCTCTACGGGACCGAGGTCGTCATACCCGGACTCGCGCTGTGGCCCGACCCCAGCACGGGACAGTGGCGCCTGTCCGGCCTGCCGCAGGAGACCTTCCCGGCCGGCTCGCCCCTGGCCGGGAACTCGGTTGCCAGGGCCTATCTTGTCACCTTCAGCGTCGCCGACTCGCGCGGGGCCAGCGTGCTCCGGGTGGCGCCCAACTTCGTCAGCTTCCGGGTCTTGGGGAACATCCTCGCCCCTCCCTTCTACTCCTTTGCCGCGGAGGAGGTCTGGTCGGCGCCCAGCGTCACGAGTGGGCACCAGTACCCCCGGCGGGGCGTGGCCATCGCGGGGTCGGTGGGCGTCAATCCGGACTTCACGCTGAGGCTGCCGGGCACGTCGTTCCCGCTGACGGCGGTTCGGCGCGGGGGCGGTGACATCTACTGGTTCGACTTGGGCGGCGTCCCCGACTGGCCGACCCTCGCGCGGGCGGAAGGCTTCACCGGTGACGAGCAGCAGGTGATCCTCGGGGAACTCTCGGTCCGCATCCGGCAGGCGCCCTACGCGGATCTGGAACTGGGCGGCCCGCTCCGGGTCTATCGCTACGGCTTCCGGCACGCGCGCGGCCCGCAGTGCGAGAACTTCACCTCCCGCTACACCTGGGACGACTTCGAGCGGTTCTTCGGACCCGACGAGTGCGAGTACGCGGGTCTCGGAGTCGACACCGGGGTGGCCTCCCTCATCTTCGACGTCTTCGTGGGACCGGAGGACGGCATCGGCAAGGGGACGTGCTTTGGCCTGTGCCTGTTTGGCGAGAAGCTCTGGAACGGCGACCCCGCCCTCTACGGGTCGCCGCTGCCGGGGACGACCGCCTGGGCCTACGGCCAGGGCACCGAAGCGAGCCGGCAGCACCTCTGGCAACTCGATCTGGGGTATCTGGAGGACTGGATCCACTTCTTCCTCGACCACTACGACGAGCTCGGGAAGGCCACGGTCGAGGAGATCGGGACGACCCTGATGGGCAAAGGCTCCGGCGCTATTCCCGAGTGGCCTTACCTGCTGGCCATCGCCGAGGGCTTCGGCTCGGCCCATACCGTGGTTCCCTACGCCTACGAGGAGCTGCCCGACGGCTGGTGTCGAATCCGCGTCTACGACCCCAACCGTCCCTTCCGCGTCGACGAGGAGAACGACGGGGGCAGCTACATCACCATCAACCCCAACACCGGCGATTGGAGTTTCGACGTCGGCGGAGGCACGGTCTTCGAGAACGCCTACATGGTTCCCGTCCGGTCCGAGGTCTGCCGGGGCGACCCCGAGTTGATCAGCGACCTCATCGAGGCCGGTGGCATCGTGGGCGAACTCCTTGACGACGGCTGGGACTTCCTCTGGTACATCTTGGCCGGCGCGGTGGCGCCGGAGCAGGTCAGCGACCCGGACGGCCGCACTCTCCTGGTCGCCGAAGGGAAGCCCAACCTCAACGGCTTGACCCGTATCCCTTACGCCGGAATGATCCCGCTGAGCGGCGGCAGTAGCCCCGCGGGTCTCTTCTTCGCGCCCAAGGGCGACGAGCTCACGTTCTTACTGCGAGCCGGCGATGAGGCCCAGGGCGGCGGCCCCGGAGAACAAGGCTATCAGTTCGCCTTCGGCACGGCCGGGGGCGCCGTGCTTCGGCTCGAGGTGACCGGGGACGGCGGTCTGGACACGTTGCGCTGCAACGCCCAGACCGGAACGTTGGAGTACGCTCCGGGCGCTCCTCGCCGGTGCGCCGTGTCCATCCTGA
>CALMHV010000006.1 GCA_937863905.1 uncultured Bacillota bacterium | reverse complement strand
AGTGAACATTCCCGAGGGGGCGGAAAGCGCCCGTTACCCCGTCCAGGCGGTTGAGCGAGCCCTGTCCATCGTCAACCTCCTGGCCGACAGCCCCGGCCTGCGGCCCCTCGGCGTCACGGAGATCGCCGCTCAACTCGGCGTCTCCAAGAGCACGGCCCATCGCCTCCTTACGACTCTGGTCGAGTTCAACTTCGTCGCCCGGGGAATGCCCGCCGGCAAGTACCGCCTCGGCTGGGCCGTCTACCAGGTGGCTCACCGCCTGCCCCACGCCACTGGCGTTCATGCTTCGGCCCAGCCGCTGATGCGGGTGGCCTGCGACGAACTCGGCGAGACCGTGAACCTGGCCATCCGCTTCGATTCGCGGATGGTCGTCGTGGAATCTCAGGGCCCACCCGGACTTCGGGTGGAGATACCGCGCGGCGTTCCCTGCCTGATGCACAACTCCGCGTCCGGCAAGGCCCTCCTCCTTGACCTGGACCTGATGGCGCTCTCCGACCTTGTCGGTCCCGATCCGCTGCCGCGGACCTCGCCCCGGACCATCACGGCCGTCGGAGCCCTCCACGCGAATCTGGCCGCCTCCCGCAAGCGAGGCTACACCTTCGACGACGAGGAGGGCACCGAGGATTTCTGCTGCGTCGGGGCGCCCGTTCGCGACCACCACGGCGAGATTGTCGCTTCTGTCAGCGTTACCGGTCCAGCCAACCGTCTGGTCGGCCCCAGGCTTAAGGACGCGGGCCGTCGTCTCCACCGCCTGGCCCTGGACATTTCCCAGGGCATCGGGTTCGCGGGAGAGTCGACGATGTAGCGGCGGGCAGGGGAGCGGACAACCTATGTCGAACGGTGACCCCTGTTGCACCCGGCAGAGAAGGAGCGATTATCGTGGTTGAGTCCGGCATCAAGCGTGAACCTTGCCCGAAGTGCGGGTCCCGGAACGTCGAGCCGGTCGACAGGAAGGGCGAGATGCTCAGTGCGATCGGCACGACGGTCGTCGGCTTTCTGCTTTCGCTCGTCTTTGCCCCCGTGCTCATTCTGGTCATCCCGGCCGGTATCTACCTCATCTACACGGCCTATACGCTCCCGCCGACCCTGAACTGCCTGGACTGCCGAAAGCGCTGGCGCCCGTCCGCTGCTGCCTCGGGCGAGGGATAGCCGGCTGATAACGCCTATCAGGCCACACAGATAGAGGAACCAAGCGCTCCGAGCCAGTGAGCCTCCCTGGCCCAGCCCGCAGTCGGCGCTGGGTCGTGGCTCCTGGCCGGCTCCGGCGGGACAGCCGTCGGACAAGGGTGCCCCGGGAAACCGGAGCGCCTCCCGTATTCGGAAAGGAGCCGCCCAGCCAGCAGGGCCAAACGTGTCCCTGGCCGGCGCTCCCCACGGGCGCCGGCTTTTGCCTGTCTGGCTGGCCGGAAAGGAGGTCGCCTGGCCGTGACCGACCACCCGAACGCGAAGGGGAACGACCGCGAGAAGACTCTTGGCGACGCTCTTCTGGCCGAGGCCAGGGACGGCTCGATAGCCTGCGCCCAGGCCCTGGCCCTCTGTGAGCGGCTGGGCTGCCGCCCCCAGGCCGTTGGCGAAGCCTGCGACCGGCTGGGGGTCAAGATCGTCGCCTGCCAGCTCGGGTGTTTCGGGCGGCGGTCGCGGAAGTCGTAGGGCATCACCTTCTGACCCACTGGAGAGGGGTACGGTTCATGACCAGACGAGTCGGCATCGTCCTCGCCGGCCTCGCCGTCCTCGGCCTGCTTGGCTGGGGCGGCTTCTACGTCCATAACCGTTGGGACGACGCGCGCACGCTCACCCTGGCCACGACGACGAGCACCTACGACTCCGGGCTGCTTGATGTCCTCCTGCCGCCGTTCGAGGCGGCCAACAAAGGCAAGGTCGACGTGGTGGCCGTCGGGAGCGGCCAGGCCCTGGAGCTTGGCCGGAACGGCGACGCCGATGTCCTCCTGGTGCATTCGCCCGCGGCCGAGCAGACCTTCATGGCCGAGGGACACGGCCTCTCGCGGACGCCCCTCATGTACAACGACTTCATCGTGGTCGGCCCGCCTAACGACCCGCTGGCCCTGCGGGGAAAGCCGGACATCCAGAGCCTGTTTGTGGCCATCAGCGCGGCCGGAGCCGAGGGCAAGGCCGTCTTCCTCTCGCGCGGCGACGACTCCGGCACGGACAAGAAGGAGAAGGGCCTCTGGGCCAAGTTCAGCCTCGCTACCGAGGGCGCCTGGTACCAGGAAGTCGGCGCCGGCATGGGGGACACGCTCCGGATGACCGCGGAACAGGGCGGGTACACCCTGACCGACCGGGCCACCTATCTTGCCCGCTACGGTCAGGGCGAGTTGGCCGTCGTCTTCGAGGGCGGCCAGGACCTCTACAACCCGTACGCGGTCATCATCGTGGACCCGGTGTCGCACCCGAACGTCAACGGAAAGCTGGCGGAGGCCTTCACGGCCTACCTCGCCTCCGAGGAGGCCCGCCAGATCATCAGCACCTTCGGCGCGGATAAGTACGGCCAGCCGCTCTTCTGGCTGCTGCCGTAGGGTTTTTCGGGGAGGTCGGGTCTTTGTTCGGGGTCAGCTCCTGGTCTGAACTAGGAGGCATCATCCTCCTGTCCCTGGCCGTGTCGGGGACGGCCGTTCTCCTCGCGGCGGCGGCGGCGGTGCCGCTGGGGACGGCGCTCGGGCTTTCCCGGTTCCGGGGCCGGGCCGTCGTCTTGCGCGTCCTCTATACCCTCATGGGGCTGCCCCCGACCGTGGCGGGGCTCCTGGTCTACATCGCCATCTCCAAACAGGGCCCCTTCGGGAGCCTGAACCTCCTTTTCACCCCGGCGGCCATGATCATCGCCCAGTGGGTCCTGGTCACGCCCATCATCACCGGGCTCGTGGCCGTGGCCGTGGAGGAACGCGACCGGCGGTACCGCGAGACGGCCGTGGCTCTCGGCGCGACGCCCCGGCAGACGCGCCTTCTGGTCGTGCGGGAGGCCCGTCCGGCCGTGTTCTCGGCCATCGTCGCCGGTCTCGGCCGGGCCACCGCCGAGGTGGGGGCGGTGATGCTCGTCGGGGGCAATATCCGCGGCGAGACGCGGGTCATGACGACGGCCATCCTCCTGGAGACGAGGCGGGGCAACTTCGGCGACGCTCTGGTCCTGGGCGCGGTGCTCCTGGTCATCGGCTTTGCCATCAACTCCTACGTCCACCGGCTGCAGGTCGGGAAGGAGGGCGGACGATGAAGGCCAGGACATCCCTCTCGGAGGCTGCCTCGCCGGTCATGACGGCGACCGGCCTCCGGCGTTCCTACGGCGAACGCACCGTGCTGGACGTGGGGGAGATCGCCCTCCACCGGGGCGAGATCCTGGCCCTCATGGGTCCGAGCGGGTCGGGCAAGACGACCCTTCTCCGCCTCCTGGCGACCCTGGAAAGGCCGAGCGCGGGCGAGGTCCGGTTCAAAGACGCGACGTGGGCGGCGAGTCCCCCCGCCGTGGGCCCCTCTCCGGGCGATCTCCTCTCCTGGCGTCGCGGGCTGGCCTTCGTCTCCCAGAACCCCGTTCTCTTCACGGGCAGCGTGCGCGACAACGTGGTCCTGGGGCTCGAACTCCGTGGCCGCGCCGGCCCCGGAGCGGAAGCGGCCGTGACCCGGGTCCTCGACGACCTTGGGCTCGGGGCCCTCGCCTTAACCTCGTGCCGTTCCCTCTCGGCGGGCGAGGCCCAGCGCGTCGCGGTGGCCCGGGCCTTCGTGATCAGGCCGGAGGTCCTTCTCCTGGACGAGCCGACAGCCAACCTCGACCCGGCCAACGTCGGGATCATCGAGCGGGCCCTTGTCGCGGCCGCCGGCGGGAGCGACTGGCGCCCGGCGATTCTCCTCGTGACCCACAACTTGTTCCAGGCCAGACGTATCGCTGGAAGGACCGGTCTTCTCGTGGCGGGAAGACTAGTCGAGGCCGGGCCGACCCGCGATGTCTTCGGGCGGCCGGCGGATCCCCGGACGAAAGCTTTCGTGGAAGGGGAAATGGTCTTCTGATCGGGTACCGAGACATCATTTCTTTGGGCCGGGCCAAGCGCTTGGTCCTGGAGAGCCTGCTTCCGCCCCGGACCGGACCCGCCGCGTCCGGGGAGGGACCCGTCAGGGGGGGCCCCTCCCCGGCGGAGGTCGTGCCGACCGCCCGCGCGGCCGGCCGTGTCCTGGCCGCCTCCGTCCTGGCCGCCGAGGACGTCCCGGGCTTTGACCGCTCCACGGTCGACGGGTACGCCGTGCGGGCCGCCGACACTTTCGGGGCGGGCGAGAGCGCGCCGTGCCTCCTGTTCGAAGCCGGCCAGGTGCCCATGGGCCAGGAGGCCGGTCTCGCCGTCGGGCCCGGGCAGGCGGTCTCCGTTCCCACGGGCGGGATGCTCCCGGCCGGCGCCGACGCCGTGGTCATGATCGAGCACGCCGTCACCCCTGGGTCCGGCCTGGTCGAGGTCTCGCGCCCGGCCGCGCCGGGCGAGAACGTGGTCCGGACCGGCGAGGACGTCGGCCGTGGGACGGAAGTCCTGGTTGCCGGACGCCGCCTCACCCCGGCCGACCTGGGCGTCCTGGCCGCGGTGGGGGTCCGCGAGGTGGCCTGCCGCCGCTCGCCGCTTGTGGTCGTCATCCCGACCGGGGATGAGATCATCCCGGCCGCCAGCCCGTCCTGCGGCATCGGCCAGGTGCGGGACATCACCTCGGTGGCCCTGGCCGCCCTCATCGAGCGCGATGGGGGAGAGGTCCGCGTGACGGACATCGTCCCCGACCGCAAGGAGGCCCTGGCCGAGGCGGTCTCCTCCGCCCTCGGGGCCGGAGGCGCGGCGGGCGACCGCCCCGCCGACCTCGTGCTCATCCTGGGCGGCAGTTCGGTCGGCGCCCGCGACCATACGGCCGCGGTCATCGCTGAACTGGGGCCGCCCGGCGTCCTCTTCCACGGGCTGGCTCTCAAGCCCGGCAAGCCCACCATCTACGGCCTCTGCGGCCCCCGCCGGGCGCCTGTCTTCGGTCTGCCGGGCCACCCCGTGTCCGGGCTGGTCGTCTACAGCCTGCTGGCCCGGCTCGCCCTGCGGATTGCCGGCGGCGAGACCCTGCCGGCGTGGGAAGCGGCCAGTCTCGAAGAGACCGCCCAGCCCGCCCTCACCGCCCGTCTGGCCACGGCCGTCTCGTCCGACCAAGGCCGCGACGAATACCTTTGCGTTCACCTTTTCTGGTCCAAGGACGCTTCGGCCGGCGGTCTTCTGGCCGAGCCCGTCCCGGGTAAGTCCGGTCTCATCACCATGCTCGCGCACGCGGACGGGCTGGTCCACATCCCCGTCGGGCGCCGGGGGCTGGAGGCCGGAGCCCTGGTCGAGGTGATCCCTCTTGTCTAAGATATACGTTGAGGCCACACCGCTCCCCCAGGCCTGCTCGCGCTTTGCCGCTCTGGTGGACTCAAGGCCGCTCGGGGCCGAGGAGGTCGCTTCGGAGACGACCTGCGGGCGGGTCACGGCCGGCCTCGTTCTAGCGGAACTCTCCTCGCCGCACTACCACGCCGCGGCCATGGACGGCTACGCCCTCCGGGCCGTCGACACCTACGGGGCGGCGGAGCGGACTCCGGTGCGGCTGCCGGTCGCCGGAGGCGTTCCCGGCGCGGGCGGCGCGGGCGGCGCCGAGCCTCCCGCTGCCCCGACAGCTATCCGCATCGACACCGGCGACCTTCTCCCCGCGGGGTGCGATGCCGTGGTCCCCCTCGAGGACGCCATCCTGGTCGAGGCGACCATTGAACTCCAGGCCGCCCTCCATCCCTGGCAGCACGTCAGGGTCCAGGGCGAGGACATCGTGGCCGGCCAGGTCCTCTTCGGCCAGAACCATCGGCTTGGTCCGGCCGACGCCGGACTCCTGCTCGCCGCGGGCGTGAGGACGATCAAGGTCTGGCGCCGCCCGGTCGTGACCTTCATCCCGACGGGCGATGAGGTCGTCAGCCCTCTCGCCGACCGCCCCAGGCCCGGGCAGATCATCGAGACCAACGGGACGGTGGCCCGCCTCGCCCTGGAGAGTTGGGGCGCCACCGTTCATCTGCTGCCCCCGGTTCCCGACGACCCGCGCCTCATCGGCGAGGCCTTGGACCGGGCCCTGGCCACGTCGGACCTGGTCCTCATCGGGGCCGGCTCGTCCGCCGGGCGCGGCGACTTCACCGCCCGTGTCATCGCCGAGCGAGGTCAGGTCGCCGTGCACGGGGTGGCCGTGCGCCCGGGGAAGCCGGTCGTCCTCGGCGTGGCGCGGCTGGCCGGGGCGGCGTCTTTAGCCAAGCCCGTCATCGGGCTCCCCGGTTATCCCGTGTCGTCGGCCCTCGCCCTCGACCTTTTCGTCCGGCCGCTCATCTTCGCCTGGCAGGGACAGGCGCCGCCCGAGCCTGAGCGATTGGCGGCCCGTCTCGGGCGGTCCATCCCGTCGCCCATCGGGGTTGATGAGTTCGTCCGGGTCAAGGTCGGTCTCATCGGCCGCGCGGTCGCCGGTGGCCGCGCGGAGGCCGGTGACCCCGCCCGCCACATCGCCGTCCCCCTGCCCCGCGGCGCCGGTCTGCTTTCGGCCCTGTCCCAGGCGGACGGGACGGTCCTGGTCCCGGCCTCGCGCGAGGGGCTCGACGCCGGGGAGACGGTCACCGTGACCCTCATCCGCCCCCGGGCGGCCATCGACCGCGCCCTTCTCGTGACCGGAAGCCATGATCTCCTCCTGGACCTGCTCTCCTCGCGGCTCGCCGCCCGCGACCCATCCCTTGCGCTCTCCACCGGGCGCGTCGGGAGCACGGGAGGCCTTCTGGCCCTGCGCGACGGTCTGTGCCATCTGGCCGGCACCCACCTCTTGGACGAGGAGACCGGCGAGTACAACGCTTCGTGGGTCCGCCGGCTGCTGCCCGGGCGCCAGGTTCGCCTGCTGACTCTCGCCTGGCGGCAGCAGGGGCTCATCCTCCGTCCGGGGAACCCCAAGAAGATCGGGGGCCTCGAGGACCTCTTCCGTCCCGGGGTCGTCTTCATCAACCGGCAGAGGGGTTCGGGAACGCGGGTGCTTCTCGACTACCTCCTGCGGCGGGGCGGTCTAAAGGCTACGGACATCACCGGCTACGACCGGGAAGAGGGTTCGCACCTGGGCGTGGCCTCGGCCGTGGCCTCCGGGGCGGCCGACGCGGGACTGGGCCTCCAGGCCGCGGCCGGGGCCCTCGGGCTCGAGTTCGTGCCGGTGGCCGAGGAGAGGTACGACCTTGCCTTCCTGCCGGAACTCGACGCCGACCCGCGGCTGGTCCTTCTCCGCGAGATACTGGCCGGCGACCCGGAGTTCCGCGGGGCGGCCATGTCGCTGGGCGGCTACGACCTCAGGGACACGGGGAAAGAAGTGACGTTATGACGGCAAGACACAGCCTGGCCAAGGTCTCGTATCTCCGGGTGTCGGTCACCGACCGCTGCAACCAGCGGTGCGTGTACTGCATGCCGGCCGAGGGCGTTCCCCTCAAGGCCCACCGGGATATCCTGAGCTTCGAGGAGATAGAGCGGGTGGTCAGGGCCGCCGTTACCCTGGGGGTCCGGTCGGTGCGCCTCACCGGGGGAGAGCCCCTGGTCCGGCGCGGCATCGTCGACCTCGCCCGGGGTCTGGCCGCCGTGCCCGGCCTCGACGACCTCTCCCTGACCACGAACGGGGTCCTCCTGGCCGGCCTGAGCGGGCCCCTTCGCGCGGCCGGGGTCAAGCGGGTCAACATCTCCTTCGACACGCTGCGTCCCGACCGTTACCGGGAGATAACGAGGACGGACCATTTCCGGGAGGCCTGGGTTGGTCTGGAGGCCGCCCTGGCCGCGGGCTTCGCCCCGGTCAAGGTCAACACCGTGGTCATCCGGGGCCTCAACGACGACGAGGTCGAGGACATGGCCCTCCTGGCGGCCGGCATCGGACAGGCGGCCGGCATCGGACAGGCGGCCGGGCGTCTCGCTTCCCTGGGACCGGCCCTCATCTGGCGGTTCATCGAACTCATGCCCCTGGGGCAGGGGCGGGTCTGGGGCGAGACGGCCCTTGTCCCGGCCGGCGAGATTGCCGAGCGTCTGGCGAGGCTGGCCGGCGTCCGGGGTCTGCCCTTTGAGGAGACCAGCGGCGCCGGGGAGCAAACCGGCGGGGGCCGCGGGCCGTACGGGGCCGGCCCGGCCCGGTACTTCCGTCTCGGCCGGGGCCACGTGGGCGTCATCAGCCCCATGACCCACGGTTTCTGTGCGTCCTGCAACCGCTTGCGCCTCACCTCCGACGGCCAGGTCCACCCTTGCCTGGCCTCGCCCTTCGCTATCGACCTGGCCGGGCCGCTCCGGGCGGGCGCCCCTCAGGCCGAACTCGCCGCCCTTCTGGCCCAGGCTGTGGAGATGAAACCTCAGGCCCACCGGATGGCCGAACGCCGTCCGGAGCTTTCCAAGCGCCAGATGTCCAAGATCGGGGGCTGACCGGAAATGAGCGCTCACCGTCCAGACCCGGACCCGGAACGCTCGAGCCTGACGCATCTTGACCCGGAGGGTCAGGCCCGCATGGTCGACGTCGGGGCAAAACCCGAGACCGTTCGGGAAGCCGTGGCGCGCTGCCGGGTGCTGATGGCTCCGGCCACGGCCGAGCGTCTCCTGGCGGGCGGCCTGGAGAAGGGTGACGCGCTCGCGGTCGCGCGGGTGGCCGGCATCCAGGCCGCCAAGCGGACCGCCGACCTCATCCCGCTCTGTCATCCCCTGGCCCTGTCCGCGGTCGAGGTCTCGTTCCGGTCCTTGGCCGGGCCGTCGACCGGGGCGCCGGATGGAGATGGCCGACCCCGGCCTGCCCTGCTCCTCCAGCCGCCCGCCGACGCCGCCCTCGAGATAGAGGCCAGGGTAAGGCTCACCGGACGCACCGGGGCGGAGATGGAGGCTCTCACGGCCTGCGCCGTAGCCGCCCTGACCATCTACGACATGGCCAAGTCGATCGATCGCGGGATGGTCATCGACTCGCTCCGCCTGGTCCGGAAATCAGGCGGGAAGAGCGGGACGTGGACAAGAGAAGGAGAACCGGAGCCGAAGGGGGCCAGGGCATGAACCGCATCGAAGCCGTCTGTGTCAGCTCCGAGAAGGGAACCCGCAAGCGAAACGTGGACCGGGGCGTCCTCGTGCTCGGCCACGGGCTTGAGGGTGACGCCCACGCCGGCGACTGGCATCGCCAGGTGAGCCTGCTGGCCATCGAGAGCATCGACAAGATGCGGGCCAAGGGACTTGACGTCGGCCCCGGGGACTTCGCCGAGAACCTGACCACGCGGGGCCTGGACCTTCCGAGCCTTCCTATAGGAAGCCTGCTCGCGGTCGGCGGCCAATCCCCCCCGCCCCTCCTGGAGGTCACCCAGATCGGCAAGGAGTGCCACACCCGCTGCGCTATCTTCTACCAGGCCGGCGATTGCGTCATGCCGCGCGAGGGCATCTTCGCCCGGGTCCTCCGGGGCGGCCCGGTCGCGGTCGGCGACCCTATCCGAGGGCTGGTCGGGGTCTTCCGGGTGGCTATTCTCACGGCGAGCGACAAGGGCTCCCGCGGCGAACGCGAGGACGTGAGCGGGGAGACCGTCCGCCGGATCGTCGAGGACGAACTCGGCTGGCCGGTGGTCGACCACGCCGTCCTCCCGGACGAGCGCGACGCCATCGCCGCCAAACTCGCGGCCTGGGCTGACGAGGGCCGGGTCGACCTCGTCCTGACCACCGGGGGCACCGGGTTCTCCCCGCGCGATGTGACGCCCGAGGCCACTCTGAACGTGGCCCATCGCCTGGTTCCCGGTCTGCCCGAGGCGATGCGAGCCGCCGGGCTGGCCAAGACACCGCGGGCCATGCTCGGCCGGGGCGTGGCCGTCATCCGCGCCCGGACGCTCATCATCAACCTACCCGGCAGCCCGAAAGGCGTGAGCGAGAGCCTGGAGGCCATCAAGCCGGCCCTCGGCCACGGCCTGGAGATCCTGACCGGGCGGGGCGCCGAGTGCGGGCAGCCCGGCTAGCCGCCGGTCCGCCGACGCCTGTCCCCGACCGCCCGCCGTGCTTGACTATCAGGCGGCCAATCCGGTATCATTCTCTCGGTTAGCACTCGCCCCTGTGGAGTGCTAAAACGCTTTCTAGATGGGTGGAGGAGGGGTAGGCGTGAACCTCAAGCCCTTGGCGGACCGGATCATCGTCAGGGTCATCGAAGCCGAGGAGAAGACAAAGGGTGGCATCGTTCTGCCGGACACGGCCAAGGAACGTCCGCAGGAGGGCGAGGTCCTGGCAGTTGGTTCGGGGCGCCGGCTCGACGACGGCACCGTCGTCAAGCCTCAGGTCAAGGTCGGCGACAAGGTGCTGTTCGCGAAGTACGGCGGGACCGAGGTCAAGCTTGACGGCACGGAGTACCTCATTCTGCGCGAGGAAGATATCCTCGGCATCCTGTAGCCGACGCCGAGCCCCACGCCGGGGCGAGGCTTCACCGAAAGGAGGAGTTCTGGTTGGCCAAGCAACTCATCTTTGACGAGGCCGCCCGGCGCGCCCTGGAGCGCGGAGTGAACACGGTGGCCAGCGTCGTGAGGGTGACGCTCGGACCGCGCGGCCGCAGCGTCGTGCTCGACAAGAAGTGGGGCGCTCCCACGGTGACCACGGACGGTGTCACCGTGGCCCGCGACATCGAGCTGCCCGACCCCTTCGAGAACTGCGGCGCCCAACTGATGCGGGAAGTGGCGACCAAGACCCAGGACGATGCTGGCGACGGCACCACCTCCGCCACGGTCCTGGCCCAAGCCATGATTGCCGCCGGTCTGAAGAACGTGGCCGCCGGCGCCAACCCCATGCTCTTGTGGAAGGGCATCCAACTGGCCTCGGCCAAGGGCGTCGAAGCCATGAAGGCCGCCGCCAAGCCCATCGCGTCGAGCGAGGCCATCGCTCAGGTGGCCTCGATTGCCGGCAACGACCCGGAGATCGGGCGGATTATCGCCGAGGCCATGGACGAGGTCGGCAAGGAAGGCATCATCACCATCGAGGAAGGCAAGGGCATGACCATCTCCTGGGAGGCCGTCAAGGGGATGCAGTTCGACCGGGGCTACGTCTCCCCGTACTTTGTCACCGACGCCGAGAAGATGGAGGCCGTCCTTGACGAGCCGCTCATCCTCCTGGCCGACCGGCGCATCAGCGCCGTCAAGGACCTCATCCCCCTCCTGGAACGCGTCTCGGCGGCGGGCAAACCCCTGCTCATCGTGGCTGAGGATGTCGAGGGTGAGGCCCTGGCCATCCTCGTCGTGAACCGGATGCGCGGCACCCTCTCCGTGGCGGCCGTGAAGGCCCCGGGCTTCGGGGACAGGCGGAAGGCGATGCTCGAGGACATGGCCACCATCACGGGCGGCCAGGTCGTCTCTGAGCAACTCGGCATCAAGTGGGAGAACGTCGGGCTGGACATGCTCGGCCGGGCCCGCCAGGTCCGCATCACGAAGGAAGAGACGACGGTCGTCGAGGGGTCCGGGAGTCAGGCGGAGATCGACAAGCGGGCGGCCCGCATTCGCAAGGAGATAGAGGATACCGAGTCCGACTGGGACCGGGAGAAGCTTCAGGAACGCTTGGCCAAGCTGGTGGGTGGCGTCGCCGTCATCAAGGTCGGCGCCCCGACCGAGGTCGAGATGAAGGAACGCAAGGCGCGTTTCGAGGACGCGCTGTCCGCGACGCGGGCGGCCGTCGAGGAGGGCGTCGTCGTCGGCGGTGGCCGGGCGTACCTCGACGCGGCCAAGGCTTTGGGTGAACTCAAGGCCGAGGGCGAGATCAAGCTGGGCATCGACATCGTCCGGCGCGCTCTCGAGGAGCCCCTGCGCCAGATAGCCGAGAACGCGGGGATCGAGGGTTCCGTCGCCGTCCAGCGGGTGAAGGGGTCCCCGGCCGGCCATGGCTACGATGCCCTGGTCGGAGAGTACGGCGACCTCGTGAAGAAGGGGATCAACGACCCGGTCAAAGTCACCCGGACGGCCCTGCAGAACGCGGCCAGCATCGCTGGTCTTATCCTGACGACGGAGACGGTTATCGTCGACAAGCCCGGCCAGGACGACGCCGGCGGCATGGGTGGGATGGGCGGCATGGGCGGCGGTATGGGCGGAATGGGCGGAATGGGCGGCATGCCGGGGATGTAGGCGCACGAGCCGGGCCCTGCCCGCGGTCAACTGTGGTGGTAACGTTGCGTGGCCCCGCCGCTCTCCCGAGTGGCGGGGCTACGATGCTTCTACGGTCCGACCCGGAGACTCATCGAGTAGTAGCCGGTCCCGTCTTGGCTCGCGCCCTCCTGCTCGACCGGGCTCACGAGCGCGTAGACCGTGCCGCTGAAGGTCGCCGTCCACAGGACGCTGGAGGACGGGTCTTGGGGGGCGACGTCATCGTTCGCGGCCAGGAGTCGCCAGGCCGAGTCATAGAGCGAGAGGTCCGTGTCGCAGCCTTCCCGCAGCCCGCTGGTCGACAGAGCGTAGACGCGGCCGCGGGTGACCGCGAAGACAAACCAGTCCTGGTCTCCCGTCACCAGCGAACGCGTGACCGGGGGCGCCGCCGGCTCCAGGCGCGTGGCGAGGTCCGGGCGCCAGTCGTTCTCCGGGCTGGTCGTCGTGGCGCAGATGGTGAAGCGACCGCCCGTCGCGCCGCCGGTCGCCGGTCCCTCTGACGCCGCAATCGGCGGGAAGGGGGAGACCCGGGCGAAGACCAGGCCGTCGTAGGTGGCGACGAAGGAGACAAGAGAGCCGCCCGTGGGTTCGCCGAAGCCCGGGGCATCGTCGTTCGTGGCGAACTGCGTGCCCGTGGCGCCATAGAGGGTGAGGACCGTGTCGCACCCGGGAGCGGCGTCGTAGGTCTGCACGTAGTAGCGCCGGCCTCGGCTGACGGGGAAAGAGAACCAGTCCTGGTCGCCCGGCCGCGACAGCCATCCGCTGGCGGCGTCGTGGTCCACGCGGAGCAGGCTGGCCTGGCCGATGCTTTCGTTCTCCTCCGGGCCGGTCTGGACAACCTGCAGGGAGTAGGGGGCGCCCGCGTCCGGGACCGCCCCACCGCCGGAGAGGGCCCCCGGCAGCAAAGCGACCTTCAGGAGGTAGAGGCCGGTCTCCTCGCACCGCCAGAGCAGGCGTCGTCCGTCGTCCGCGGCCACTCCCTCCCTGGATGGGCGGGCGTCGGCCATGACCGGCCCACCGCCGGCCGTCTCGAGGACGAGCCACGTGTCGCCGCCGGCGTGGACGGCGTAGTCCTGCCCGGCCGTGGCCTGGAAAGAGTAGTAGTCAAGGTCGGAAGGCGTGTGGAGGGTTCCGGCCAGGGGTTCCCCGTTCACCGGCAGCAAGGTGGCGCCGCCCGCCGTGTCCGGGGTCTCGGTCCGGTCCTCGACCAGGAGGCGGTAGGCGCCTCCGACGGCCGAGCCGCTGCCGCCGGCGCCGACCGCCTGGATCCGCACGTAGAGTTGGGTCTCGTCCGGCCGCGTCACAATCTCGCCCTCAGCGGTCCGGCTTCCGGCCGCCCCGGTCGCGCCGGGGGAATCGGTGCGGGCCAACGTCGCCGGCTCGAGCCCGGAGGTCCGGAAGGCGTCAAGCCAGGTCAGGACCAGGTCGGGGCTGGTGGCCGGGGTCTCCACGAGGATGCGGTAGGTCCGGCCGGGGGCCACGGTGGCGCGGAAGACGTCGATGTCGGCCGGCCCGTTCAGGACGCCGATAGCCACCGTCCCGGGCGTCAGGGTCGTCGCTCCGGCGAAATCGGTGTCGGTGTCGGCGAAGGATACGGTCACGGCGGCCGTGCGGGCGTCGTAGTTCACGACCGCGCCGAACGCCTCGGCGATGAAGCGCACCGGGACGAGGACGCGACCGCTTCGCAGCACCGGCGGAGCGGCGAGCGTCACGTTCCGGCCGTCGACCTCGGCCACCTTGTCGTCCACCCAGAGGCGCACGACGCGGCCGCCGAGAGTGGCCGTGACCCGGCCGTAGCGGCCGTCGTAGTCCAGGGACGCGCCCAGGCTCGTCCCGATGAAGCGAAGAGGGACCATCGTGGACTTGCCCCCGACGATCTGCGCCGGGGCGTCCAGGAGCGTCTCCGCTCCGTTGACCCAGGCCGTTTGCCGGCCGAGGACCAGCTTGACGAACACGTCGGCTCGGGCCGGGGTGGCTTGGGCCCAGAGGGCATCCGGGCTCTCGGTCTTTCCCTCATAGAGGGCTCGCACGGTATAGGAGTAGGCGTAGCCATTCATCACCTGGTAGTCGAAGTAGCTCAGCCCGGTGGCGGGCACGGTGCCGAGCAGCGTGGCTGCGGCGGCACCGGCTTGGCCCGTACCGCCCGTCCCGGCCGCGACCCGGCGGTAGACATGGTAGCCCAGGAGGGCGGCCGTTCCGGCCCCCGTCCCTGGCGCCGAGACCGCCGGCGCCGTCCAGGCCAGCCTCACGACCCCGCTTCCCGCCTTCGCCGTGAGACCGGTGGGGGCGGGCGCGCCGGCCGGAGAGGCGCCCGGCGCGGCCCCGGCCACCGCGGCCGGCCAGACGGCTCCCGCGAGAATGACCGTCATGGCCAACACGGTTACGAAGGTGAGGGTCGCGGCGTTTCTAGGCCGCCTTCTCGCGGTCATGAACAAAGGCCTCCCCTTCGGGGCGAACGAGATGGACGCTGGACAGTTCCGTGCGGTAAAGCCAAATCCTGCTCACATCTCCGAGCGAGACGCCGGGAGGATAATGCCAGCCTCTTCGCCAATCTGCCAGGAGAATCCGCATACTAGGGTTGGGGGCGGACCGGCCTTGGCGAGTTTCCCTGAAGATGTCCAGCAAGAAGTCCTGCTCACGGCGGAGGCCATCCGGAACCGGGTCAAGGAACTCGGCGAGGCCATCTCCCGTGACTACCGTGGCGAACAGGTCTTCCTCGTCGGCGTGCTCAAGGGCGCCTGGGTCTTCCTGGCCGACCTGGCCCGGCATATCACCGTGCCGGCCTCCTTCGACTTCATGAGCGTGTCGAGCTACGGAGCCTCGACGCAGACCTCCGGCGTGGTCCAGATCATCAAGGACCTGGAGGAGAGCATCGAGGGGCGGCACGTCCTCATCGTCGAGGACATCGTGGATACCGGCCTCACCTTGACCTACCTGGTCGAACTGCTCAAGACCCGCCACCCGGCCTCGCTCAAGGTCTGCGTCCTCCTGGACAAGCCGAGCCGCCGCGCTACCCCGGTCCGCCTCGATTACGTGGGTTTTGAGATCCCCGACGCCTTCGTCGTGGGCTACGGTCTTGATTTCGCCGGCCAGTACAGGCACGTGCCCCACATCTTCACCCTGCGCTCTGAGGTCTACAGCTAGTGGGCCCCGGGCCGACGAGCGTGGTCGGCGACCTCGTCCTGGTCGTCGATTTCGGGGCCCAGTACAGCCAACTCATCGCCCGCCGCGTCCGAGAACACAAGGTCTACTGCGAACTCGTGCCCCGCTCCCTGCCCTTGTCCGAACTCGTGGCCCGCCGCCCGAAGGCCGTGATTCTCTCCGGAGGGCCGGCCAGCGTCTACGGGTCGGGCGCGCCCCGCTACGACCCGGCGCTCTTCGGGATGGGCATCCCCATCCTCGGCATCTGCTACGGCATGCAACTCATGGCCTTCCTCCTCGGCGGCCAAGTGGAGCACGGCGATCGCCGGGAGTACGGGCGGACCACGCTGGAAGTGACGAAGGCGGATAGACCGGCCGGGGCGGTCGAGGCCGGCGATGGGTCTGTCTTGTTCTCCGACGTCGAGAAGCGCACCGAGTGCTGGATGAGCCACGGCGACCTCGTGCTCCAGGCTCCGCCGGGGTTCGAGGTTCTGGCCCGTACGGCAAACAGCCCGGTGGCGGCCTTCGCCGACCCGGGGCGCCGCCTCTACGGCGTGCAGTTCCACCCGGAGGTCGTCCACACGCCGCAGGGGCGCCGCATTCTCGGGAACTTCCTCTTCAAGGTCGCCGGCTGCCGCCCCCTCTGGACCCCGGAGTCTATGGTCGAAGCGGGGGTGCGGGAGGTCCGGGAGAAGGTTGGGGACGGGAGGGCCATCGTGGCCCTGAGCGGCGGGGTGGACTCGGCCGTGGCCGCGGCCATGGCCCACCGGGCTCTCGGCGAGCGGCTGACGGCTGTGTTCGTGGACCACGGTCTTCTCCGTAAGGACGAGCCGGAGACGGTGGCCCGGACCTTCGGGGAGCGCCTGGGCGGCTCGTTCCTGGCCGTCGACGCCTCGGGCCGGTTCCTCCGGCGCCTCACCGGTGTGCGCGACCCCGAACGGAAGAGGAAGATCGTCGGCGAGGAGTTCATCCGGGTCTTTGAGGAAGAGGCCCGGCGGCAGGGGCTGGTCGGCGGTTTCCTCGTCCAGGGCACGACCTACCCGGACGTCATCGAGAGCGGCGGCGTGGCCGGCGTGGCCGCGGTCATCAAGAGCCACCACAACGTGGGGGGGCTTCCCCAACGCATGACCCTCGGTCTGGTCGAGCCGCTCCGGAGCCTCTTCAAGGACGAGGTGCGCGCGGCCGGGCTGGAACTCGGTCTCCCGCCGGACATCGTCTGGCGCCAGCCCTTCCCCGGGCCCGGGCTCTCCATCCGCATCGTGGGGCCCGTGACCCGCAAGAAACTGGCCGTCCTGCGCGAAGCGGACGCCGTCGTGACCGAGGAGATAGAGAGGGCCGGTTTCGGGAGCGCGGGCGGCGCGGCCCCCGGGACGGCCGGCGCCGGCGCGGACCGCCTCTGGCAGTATTTCGCTGTCCTACCGGGCGTCCGGAGCGTGGGCGTGATGGGGGACGAGCGGACTTACGCCTACACCATCGTCGTGCGCGCCGTCACCAGCGAGGACGGTATGACGGCCGACTGGGCCCGCCTGCCGCACGACCTCCTGGAGCGCATCGCCTCACGCATCGTGAGCACGGTGCCGTACGTCAACCGGGTCGCCTACGACGTGACCTCCAAACCGCCCTCGACCATCGAGTGGGAGTAGGCCGCCTGGGCTTGCCGTAGGGCCTCCTCAAGGACCACCCGGTCGTCGAGGGTCTCCACTCGGGACCCGAAGATGAGACGGGCGTCGTGCCCTCGGCCCGCTACGACCACGAGGTCGCCGCTGCGGGCGATGGCGGCCGCCCGGAAGATGGCTTCCCGCCGGTCCTCAATGATCTCGTAGGTCGCCCGGTGGCCGCGGTGTTCCGCCGGCCCG
>CALMHV010000005.1 GCA_937863905.1 uncultured Bacillota bacterium | reverse complement strand
GTCGGATTGTCTCGAGAGACCGGCCGTGCCGCAGGCAGCGGACCTCATCATCCGGAACATCGGCCAACTCCTTACGCTGCGGGTCTTGCCGAAACGCCCGGGCCGGCCCGCCGGCGCCGATGGGGTAAGCGCCACGGAGCCCGGCTGGCTGGGCCTCATCGAGGACGCGGTGGTCGCCGTCAGGAACGGATGCATCCTGGCGGCGGGATCGCGGACGGACGTTGAACCGCATCTGGCGGAGAAGCAGGACACGGTCATCATCGACGCGGCCGGCGGGGTGGTCTCCCCCGGACTCGTCGACCCCCACACCCACCTTCTCTTCGCCGGGTGGCGGGAAGCGGAGTTTGCTCTGAGACTCGAGGGACGGACGTACCTTGAAATCCTGGCGTCGGGTGGCGGCATCCTGAGTTCCGTGGCCCGGTTCAGGGCCGCCTCCGACGAGGAACTGCTCAGTTGGGGCCGCTCGGCTCTGGACCGGATGCTTCTTTCCGGCACGACCACCGTGGAAGCCAAGACGGGCTACGGGCTCGACGCGGCCCAGGAGTTGAGAGCCCTCCGGTTGTACCGGAGACTGGGCGCCGAGCATCCGGTCACCGTGGTCTCCACCTTCCTCGGGGCGCACGCCGTGCCGGCCGAGTATCGGAACCGGCCCGGCGCGGCCGCGGCCTACCTGGACGAGGTCTGTCTTCCGCTGCTCTCCGAGATCGCTGGAGAGGGTCTGGCCGAGTTCTGCGACGTCTTCTGCGAGGCCGGGGTCTTCGGAGTCGCCGAGTCGAGGCGACTTCTCACCGAGGCGGCTCGCCTGGGCCTCCCGGGCAAGCTCCACGCGGATGAGTTCGAGCCGACGGGAGGCGCCGAACTGGCCGCCGAACTTGGCGCGGTCTCCGCGGACCATCTGGCCCGAGCGTCGGACCGGGGTCTGGAGGCGATGGCCAGGGCCGGGGTCACGGCCGTGCTTCTCCCGGTCACGACCTTCACGCTCGGCCTCCGGGACTACGCCCCGGCCCGGAAGATGCTCGACCTCGGGCTGGAGGTGGCCCTGGCCACGGACTTCAACCCGGGGACTTCACCGGTGGAGTCGATGCCTTTGGTCATGGGCATCGCCTGTCGGGCCTTGCGGCTCACGCCGGCCGAGACATTCCGGGCCGCGACCGTGGCTGCCGCCAGGGCGGTGGGTCTGGAGGGTAGGGCCGGGCAGATACAGGCCGGGGTTCCCGCCGACCTCGTCATCTTCGAGGCGACGGACTACCGGCAGGTACCTTACCGTCTGGGGACGAACCTGGTCCGGACGGTCCTGAAGAAAGGGAAGATCGTGGTCTCCGAGGGCCGCCTCCGGCGGCGCCGGTAGGAGACCTCACCCCGCGCAGCCGACGTTTGAGAGCGAGGAGGATGAGGATATGCCTTCGAAGTTGAACCCGGTTGACCACCCCGACTGGGAGATAGCCGAAGACGCCGAACAGAGCATGAAACCGGTGACCCAGATCGCCAAGGAGATGGGCCTCCAACCGGACGAATTGCTCCCCCACGGCCACTATGTCGCCAAGGTGGACTTCAAGAAGGTCCTGGCCCGTCTGGGCAACCGTCCGGACGGCAAGTACGTGGACGTGACGGCCATCACGCCCACCCCGCTGGGCGAGGGCAAGTCCACGACGACGATGGGTCTCACCGAGGGCATGGGCAAGCGTGGGCTGAACGTCATCGCCACCATCCGCCAGCCCTCCGGCGGCCCGACCATGAACGTCAAGGGTTCCGCGGCCGGCGGGGGTCTGTCCCAGTGCGTGCCGTTGACCCCGTTTTCTCTGGGCCTCACGGGGGACATCAACGCCATCATGAACGCCCACAATCTGGCCATGGTGGCTCTCACGTCCCGCATGCACCACGAGGCCGTCGCCACAGACTCCTTCCTGGCCAAGCAAGGCATCACCAAGAGGCTGAACATCGACCCCAAGAACATCCAGATGAAGTGGATCATCGACTTCTGCGCCCACGCCCTCCGGAACATCGTCATCGGTCTTGGCGCCAAGGGCGACGGCGTGGCCATGGAGTCGGGCTTCGCCATCGCCGTGTCCTCCGAAGTCATGGCCATCCTGGCCGTGGCCAGGGACCTCAAGGACATGCGGGAGCGCATCGGCCGCATCGTGGTCGCCTACGACCGTCAGGGCAATCCCGTCACCTGCGAAGACCTCGAGGTCGCCGGAGCGATGACGGCCTGGATGGTCGAGGCCGTGAACCCGAACCTCCTGCAGACCATTGAGGGCCAACCGGTGTTCGTGCACGCCGGACCGTTCGCCAACATCGCCATCGGGCAGTCGTCCATCATCGCCGACCGCATCGCCCTGAAGCTCGGGGACTACGTCCTCACCGAGTCCGGGTTTGCCGCGGACATTGGCTTTGAGAAGTTCTGGAACCTCAAGTGCCGCGTGTCCGGCCTCAAGCCGAACGCCGCGGTCCTCGTCGCTACCATCCGGGCCCTCAAGTGCCACGGCGGCGCGCCCATCCCGGTACCCGGAAAGCCCTTGGATCCCGGCTACAAGACCGAGAACGTCGCCTGGGTCGAGAAGGGCGTCGAGAACATGGTCCACTGCATCAACCTCATCAAGAAGGCCGGCATCAACCCGGTCGTCTGCGTTAATGCCTTCCACACCGATACCCCGGCCGAGATCAAGGTCGTCCGGCGGGCCGCCGAAGCCGCCGGGGCCCGGGTCGCGGTGTCCGAGCACTGGGCCAGGGGTGGCGACGGCGCTCTTGAACTGGCGGACGCGGTCGTCGACGCCTGCGAGCAGCCCAACGACTTTAAGTTCCTCTACGACCTCACCATGCCGCTCCGGCAGCGCATCGAGCTTATCGCCAAGGAAGTCTACGGCGCGGACGGCGTCGACTACACGCCGGACGGGCTGGAGAAGGTCAAGAAGCTCGAGGCCGATTCGGAGATCGCCAAGCTCGGGGTCTGCATGGTGAAGACGCACCTGTCTTTGACCGACAACCCGAACTTGAAGGGTGTGCCTAAGGGCTGGAGGCTGCGCATCCACGATTGCCTCGTCTACAAGGGCGCGGGGTTCGTGGTTCCGATGGCCGGGACCATCAAGCTGATGCCCGGCACCTCGTCGAACCCGGCCTTCCGCCGCATCGACGTCGACTCCGACACCGGCAGGGTGAAGGGGCTGTTCTAGACCGC
>CALMHV010000004.1 GCA_937863905.1 uncultured Bacillota bacterium | reverse complement strand
TGGTGGGCGGTACTGGACTTGAACCAGTGACCCCCTGCATGTCAAGCAGGTACTCTAACCACCTGAGCTAACCGCCCATGTCGCGCTTATCGAATTGTCACGCGAAACGCTTGCTCTGACAAAATCCGTTCGTTCGCACGGGTATTATAGCACGGGGCAAATACTCGGTAAACCGCGGCTGCCGTCGCGGCCGAGGCAGCCAAGACCGCGGATGCGACTAGCTAAGTTTTCCTCCCCTGGGCGCCCCTGGCCGAATACAACACCCCTCCGGCGGACACATATATTGTAGCGCCCGGGCCGAGCCCCGGGCCAATTTCCGTCTTTGGGGGTGGCTGGGCGATGCAGGTTATGGAGGAAATCCGGATTGCCACCGTCGACAACGTCGATCGCGTCCGCGACCGGCTTTCCTTCGAGTTCGGCTTTCTAGCCCAGCAGGGCTTCGCCGTCGCTGTCGACGAGAAGCGCCAGGGAGAACAGACCCTTTTCACCTGCCGCCTCCAGAGGAGCGACGCCAAGAGCGCCGCCAAGCCCGCCGACCTCAAGGTGATGTTCCGGCACTTCCTGGCCAACGCCCTCTCCGACCTCATCGTCAACGACTGGGAGCGGTCCATCCTCACCCAACTCCTCCGGAGCCAGTACGACAGCTTCAACCTCGGCGAGCAGCGGGTCATCCTGTCCTCGGCCAGCCGCAGCCTCGACTGCCGCACCAACGGCCGGCCGGACCTCTTCCGCAAGATCGAGCGCAAGGGCCGCGTCCTCCGCCTCGTCCTGGAGTACCTCGCCAGCCAGCAGGAGATGAATCTGGACGGGTTCATCACCTTCCGGCTGCGGGACTACCGCGACCAGCTCTCCGACGCCGTCGGCCAGGCTGTCGACGACTTCTTGATGGAGAAGGAGTACTTGGAGTTCGTCAACCTTCTCCGCTACTTCGTCGAGTCGCAGGAACCCAAGCTGAAACTGGTCCACGTCATCATCCAGCCCAAGGGCGCCTTCAAACTCATCGACGACAAGGGCGCCACCGTGAACAACGAGTACCTCGCCGAGTCCTTCATCGAGGTCGACACGGAAGTCAATTCCGAGGACCTCCTGGTCTCGGCGCTCATCACCATCGCCCCCGAGCGCGTCATCCTCCATTGCCCGGCGGAACTCGACCGCCTCGAGGCCCTCGACACGATTCGCAACGTCTTCGAAGGTCGGATCACGACCTGCCGCAGCTGCCACCTCTGCAAGGAGGACCGCCGCGCGGTCACGGCTGTTGACCGCAAGGTCATCCGCACGACCGCCCCCCGGACCGGCAAGAGGCCGACGCACTAGCCGCCCCAGCCATCGGGCGTGGCGCCTTTCGGCCGGGAGGGTTTGACAGTCTCCGGCGGCCGTCATTATAATCCAGACATCCCGATGACGGGGACGAGTAGGGTCGCGCGGGGACATCCGCGCCGAGGGTCCAAGAGAGGGCGCCGCCAAGGCTGCGAGCGGCCCCGGCCCGCCAGACCCGAAGACCACCCCCGAAGTTCGCTCGGGCGCCTGGACCCCGATAGAGGTCTTTCGAGTGGGCCGGCTCCGCAGCGGAGCCCGCCAACGAGGGTGGAACCACGGGACGCCACAGGCCTCCCGTCCCTTGACCAAGGGGCGGGAGGCTTTCTTCTGCCCCAGCGGAGGGAGACTTGAGGATGGTGGAACTACAGACATACCGGCACAGCGTGGCGCACGTGATGGCCCAGGCCGCGATGCGGCTCTTCCCCGAGGCGCGCCTGGCCATCGGGCCGGCCATCGCCGAAGGGTTCTACTACGACTTCGACCTCGCCCGGGCGCTCCTGCCCGAGGACCTCGCGGCCATCGAGACCGAGATGCGGAAGATCGTCTCGGCCGACCTGCCCATCGTCCGCCACGAGGTGGGGCGTGAGGAGGCCTTGGCCCGCTTCGGCGAGGCCGGCGAGAAGTACAAGGTCGAACTCGTCCGGGACCTCCCGCCGGGCGAAACCGTCTCGACCTACACCCAGGGCGAGTTCACCGACCTCTGCGCCGGGCCGCACCTTTCCCGCACGGGGGAGATCGACCCGCAGGCCTTCAAGCTCCTCAGCGTGGCCGGCGCCTACTGGCGGGGCGACGAGAAGCGGGAGACGCTCCAGCGCATCTATGGCACGGCCTTTCTGACCCGGCCCGAGCTTGACGTCCACCTCGAGCGTCTGGAGGAGGCCAAACGCCGCGACCACCGCCGCCTCGGCAAGGACCTCGACCTCTTCTCCACCAGCGACGAGGTCGGGGCCGGGCTCGTCCTCTGGCACCCCAAGGGCGGCCTGGTTCGGATGCTCATCGAGGACTTCTGGCGCCGCGAGCACCTGCGCCGCGGCTACGACATCGTCTTCAGCCCGCACATCGCCAAAGCCGACCTCTGGCAGACGAGCGGCCATCTCCAGTGGTACAAGGACAGCATGTACTCGGCCATGGACATCGACGGCATCGACTACCTCGTCAAGCCGATGAACTGCCCGTTCCACATCCTCATGTACCGCTCCACGTCCCGCAGCTACCGCGATTTGCCGCTCCGCTGGGCCGAACTCGGCACCGTCTACCGGTACGAGCGGTCCGGCGCCCTGCACGGCCTCCTCCGCGTGCGCGGCTTCACCCAGGACGACGCCCACATCTTCTGCCGCCCCGACCAGCTCGAAGCCGAGCTCGAAGGAGTCATCGACCTGGCCGTGTTCATGCTGAAGTCCTTCGGCTTCGACCGCTACGAGATGGAGCTCTCCCTGAGCGACCCCGAACGCATGGAGAAGTACGCGGGCGACCCGGCGCGGTGGCGCGAGGCGGAGCGGGTCCTGGAGGCCATCCTCGACCGGCGCGGCGAGGACTACGTCAAGGCCCCCGGCGAGGCCGCCTTCTACGGCCCGAAGATCGACATCAAGCTCATCGACGCCCTCGACCGCGGCTGGCAGGGCCCGACCATCCAGTTCGACTTCAACCTGCCCGAGCGGTTCGACCTCACCTACAAGGGGGACGACGGCCTGGAACACCGGCCGTACATGGTCCACCGTACGGTTCTGGGGTCGATGGAGCGGTTCATGGGCAGCCTCATCGAGCACCACGCCGGGGCCTTCCCGCTCTGGCTGGCGCCGGTCCAGGCCAAGGTCTTGCCCATCAACGAGCGGAACGTGGCCTACGCCGAGGAGGTCCGCGGGAAGCTGCGGGCCGCCGGGCTCCGGGCCGAGGTCGACGCGCGCAACGAGAAGATAGGCTACAAGATCCGCCAGGCCCAGCTCGAGAAGGTGCCCTACATGCTCGTGGCCGGCGACCGCGAAGCCGAGGCGGGCACGGTCGCCGTCCGGCACCGGAGCCAGGGCGACCTCGGACCGAGGAGTCTGGACGATTTCCTGGTCGCGGCGACGGCCGAGGCGA
>CALMHV010000003.1 GCA_937863905.1 uncultured Bacillota bacterium | reverse complement strand
CGGGCCTGGCGGAAGCCGGGGACGGAGACGGGGTCAGGGCGGGGCTCTTCAGCCTCATAGCCTCGGCCCAGCACGGGCAGGAGGCGACAGCGGAGTGATAGCCATGGCCCGCCCCGACATCAGCGGGGTGGAGATCGAACTCGTAAACCAAGTCCTTCGCTCTGACTCTCTCAGCCTGGGGCAGATGGTCCAGGACTTCGAGCGGGCGTTCGCCGGCTACGTCGGGTCGCCACACGCCGTGGCCGTGAGCAGCGGCACGGCCGGTCTCCATGCCCTCATCCGGGCCTATGGGATCGGTCCCGGCGACGAGGTCATCACCTCGAGCTTCAGCTTCGTGGCTACCGGGAACTGCATTCTCTATGAGAATGCCACGCCGGTGTTCGTAGATGTGGAGCCCGAATCCCTAGGCCTCGATCCCGAACTGGTCGAGGCGGCCATCACGCCGCGGACCAAGGCCATCCTGGCGGTTGATGCCTTCGGGCACCCTTGCCGTCTGCGCGAACTGAAGACAATCGCCAGGGCTCATGGCCTCGTCCTCATTGACGATGCCTGTGAAGCCCTCGGCTCGGAGCTAGACGGCCGGCGGTTGGGCAATCCGAAACTGGCCGACGCGGCGGTCTTCGCCTTCTTCCCGAACAAGCAGATCACCACCGGTGAAGGCGGGATGATCGTCACCGGGGACGAGCACCTGGCCAGGCTATGCCGGAGCCTGCGAAACCAGGGGCGCGGCGAGGGAGACCGCTGGCTCTACCACGAGCGCCTGGGCTACAATTACCGTCTGGACGAGATGAGCGCCGCCGTCGGTCTCGGCCAGCTCATGCGTATCGGCGAACTCCTGGCTCGCCGGGACCACGTGGCTCGCCTCTACTCTGAGCACCTGGCTGGGCTTGACTGGGTAAGGGTTCAGCCGGTCGCCCCCGGGGTCAAGATGAGTTGGTTTGTCTATGTGGTCCGCCTAGACCCCAGCGTGGACCGCGAGGCCGTGATGGCCTACCTGGAGGGGAGAGGGGTTCCTTCCCGCCCCTATTTCCACCCCATCCACCTGCAACCGTTCTACCGAGAGCGCTTCGGGTTCCGGGGGGGCGAACTGCCGGTGACCGAAGCGGCGGGGAGGTCTTGTTTGGCGTTGCCTTTTCACACAGGGCTCGCGGTAGATGAGGTACGGGCGGTCGTCGCCGCTCTCTTTGACGCTGTCGGAGCTCGGGCGGTGAAGGCCTCTTGAACCGCCGGGCTGTCAAGCGCTTGCTGGACGTGGGAGGAGCTCTCGTGGGCCTCGTGCTCCTGTCT
>CALMHV010000002.1 GCA_937863905.1 uncultured Bacillota bacterium | reverse complement strand
CGTCGGGAGGTGCGGGGCTTGTTCTGGCTGCTCGGCGCCCTCCTCGTGGCCGGCTACACCGGAAACCTGATGGTTGAGGCCTGGCGCGACCGGAACTACTTCGCGGCCGTCGTGCTCGGTGTGATGACCATCGGCGGCGTGGCCGTCACGGCCTGGAGTTTCGTCATCAAGCCGTGACCCGTGGCCGCGCCCGCGGCCGGCGGAGCCTCATGGCCCGTCCTCACGGCCCGTCCTCATGGCCCGTACTCCTGCGTCTGTGTGGTCAGCCCCGGGCGGATTTCCATGACTTCGACCTCCACGCTCACCTTGGCCTCGCGGAAGGCCCGGTCCCAGTCGTAGGCCATCCATTCCGGCCAGGTGCGGAACGTGCCCCTCCCGTGGAGCTGGAAGTCGAACACGTCTCCCCCCACCTGGGTCTGGGCCAGGGTGATGATGCCCGACATCATCTCCGAGAGCTTCGAGCCCGCGAGAGCCTTGATGGCCCCGATGCCCTCCGGGGTCAGGTCGACTCCGGCCGCCGAGGCACCCTCCGCTAACCCCTTGAGCCTCACCTTGAGCTTGACCTCTATCGACGGCCCGTTACGCTCGAGCTTCACGTCCCGCTCGTAGTGCGATAGCGCCACAGAGAGATCCTTGCCTCCGGTGGCCGCCCCGTTCAAAACGACGCGGCCCCGGTCGAACTGCCCGCTGACCAGGTTGAAGGCCAGGGCCTGCTCCCCCGTGATCTTGACCGCCAGCCGTAGGCCCCGAAAGAGCGCGATGCCGGTCGCCTCGACCCGCCGCTCCACCGGCGCCGCCGGCTCCGGCGCCCCGGCGCCGGCTCCGGCTTCCCCTCCTCCGGACTTCCCGCCGGCCGACCCGCCTCCACTGCCCGCTCCACCGCTTGAGGGGCTAGGCGAAGCGGGCTTCTGGGCCAGCTTTATGAGGGCCAGGACGATCTCCTGGCCGTGCGCCGCCTCAGCGAGAAGGACGCAGTGGATGCAACTGGCGCTGGACTCTCCGTACTCGGCCTGGGTCTTCGTCACCAAGCGTGACAGGTAGGTCGCCGGGAACGGGTCGAGCTCGCCCCGCGCCGAAGCGAGCACCTCCTCGGCCGTGACGCCGTCGGCCATGGCTAGGGTGATGGTGTGATGGAGTTCCCTGGACCGTCTGAACGAGTCGAAGAGGGCCTCCAGCCCCTCCTTCGCCAGTTCCTCGCCAATCACGATCGCCTGAGTGTGAGAGTAGGTCAGAAAACCGCCGGTGAGTTCCTCGAGGCGGCGGTCCGCGTCGAACAGGGTCGGTCCCTCGCTCGTCAGCCGCGCGAACGCCGGGGTCACCCGGCCGCCGACCCCGGACACGGAACCGGGCAGCTGCACGAGGACCGACAGCCGCAGCCAGCCGGGCTGCGCTCCCTTGTCCAGACCGATCATGGTGACAAAGGCCCAGTCGTCGAGCTCTCGGAGGTCCCAGCAGCCGCCGACCAGGAACGCGGTGGGCGCCAAGACCAGGAGGAGGGCCAGCAGAGCCGCCAGGCGCCTAGTCAAGCGGCTCGCCTCCCGCGCAGGACCGCCGCCAGCCAGAGAAGGCCGGGAAGGACGAAAACCGCCGCCCCGCCGACGTGCGTCACGGTCACGTGGTAGAGGTTGTTCGTCTGCTGGAGTCCACCGGGAAGCAGGGAGCCGGCGAGGGCGATGACGGCCACGATCGGGAGGAGCGGCTTGAACTGAGGCAGCCGCAAGGTCTCGGCCAGGTGAGTGCTTAGCGTCCAGAGGACGACCGACAACTTGACCGTGACAATGAGAACCCAGATGAGGATAAAGAGAGGTTCGATACTCGCGTCCAGGCGCCCCAGAGTCACGAGGTGGACGAGGTGGATTGCCGGGTAGAGGAGCCGGTCGGGGCCTAGAACGTCGAACGTTGCAAGGACGGCGACCTGGACCAGAGTCATGACCGCCGCCGTGAGGCCGATGACCCAGAAGGCCACGGACCGCCCTGCCGCGGGCTTCCGCAGATAGGGAATGAGGATAAGCAGGGTGAGGAGTTCCGAGTAGAGCCCGGTGTGCTCAAGGGCCTGGACGGCCAGGTTCCCGGGGCCGGGCCCCCAGAAGGGCAGGAGCCGGGCCAACGACGGGTCTGGAGCCCCCCCGGTCGGGACCAGGGCGTAGAACGATAGGAGCCAGGGGACGAGGAACATGCTCAGCCGTCCGATGGATTCCAGCCCCGTGTAGGCCGAGTACACGGCCGTCAGGACCAGGACCAAGGTGATGACCGGAATCGGCGTGCGAGGGAGGATGACGCTGCCGAAAGTGTCGGAGAACTGCCTCAGGACCAGGGCGGCGTCGGTGGCCAGAAAGGCGGCGAGAACGAGGCCCGCGGCCCGGCCGGCGATCGGACCGACCGCTTCCTCGGCCGCGCCCGCGAGGCTCCGCCCGGGGAAGCGTTTCATGAGAGCGAGGCCCGGGAGAACCGCCGCCGCGACGATGGTGGCGGAACCGAGCGGGATGAGCCAACTCGCGCTGAAGCCCTCGCCCACGAGCAGCGCCGGAACGACCAGGAGGGCCTTGCTCGAGGCCGCGAGCCAGAGGAGAGCGGTCGCCTGTCGCCCATCGATGTGCCCCTGCTTGATGTTCACTCGCCCCGCTCCTGTTCGTCGCCCGCCGTCTTCTCCGGCTGGCCGCCGGGGTCCCAGGCCCGCGACCGCCGCGTCAGGCGGAAGAGGTCGAGGGGGCGAAGGAACGACGGCCGCTCCTCCTGGCGCCAGTATGGATCTCGCAGGATGATGTCGGACGAGCCGGGCCGCGAAGGCCCGATGGGCGACAGGAACGGAACGCCGAAGCTCCTCAGGCCGGCAAGATGCGTGGCCAGGACGTAGAACCCGAGGGCAAGCCCCAAGAACCCGAGAACCCCGGCCAGGGCGATGAAGATGAAGCGCCCGATCCGGATGGCAAACGACGCCGCCTGGTCGGGCACGGCAAAGTTGGCCAGCCCCGTGGCGGCGACGACGATAATGGTCGCCGGGCTGACAAAGTTCGCGCGCACGGCCATGTCGCCGATGAGAAGCGCGCCCACGATGCCGATGGTCGGCGCGATGGCCGCCGGGACCCGGACACCGGCCTCCCGCACGAGCTCGAAGGCCACCTCCATGAGAAGCACGCTGATGACCAGAGGTAAGGCAATCGTCTGCCTCGCGCTCTCCAGGGTCACGAGGAGGAGGTGGGGCAGCATCTCCGAGTGGTAGTTCAAAATGGCGATGTAGATGGCCGGGGCCAGGAGAGCCACGAAGGACGCGAGAAGGCGAACCACCCGGAGGAAGCTGGCGTAGGGGTATCTCTGGTAGACGTCCTCCGGCGAGTGCAGGAAGGTCGAGAAGGTCACCGGGGCAATCAGACACCGCGGTGTCCCGTCCGAGAGCAGGACCACGGAGCCCTGGAGGAGGTGGAGGGCCGCCCGGTCGGGCCGCTCGGTGTTCAGCATCGTCGGAATCAAGCTCACGGGGTGGTCTTCGATGAGTTGCTCCAGGATGCCGATGGCGGTTATGCCGTCCACGTCCAGGCTGCGGACGCGCTGGCGGACCTCAGCCACCAGCTTGGGATTGGCGATGTCGTTGATGTAGAGGAGGGCCACCGGGGTCTTCTGCCGACGCCCCACCTCGTAGCCTTCGAGGACGAGGTCCGGGTCGTGGACGAACCGTCGGATCATCGCCGAGTTCGTGCGATGGCTCTCCACGAACGCCATCTGGGGCCCGCGGGTCGTCCTCTCCGTGATGGGCTGCTCGGGCGTGCGGCTGGGCGGTTCCTTCACGTCCGCCAGGCAAGCGACCCCCGTCTCGGCCAGGATGGCGGCCTCGCCCATGGTGATGCCGGTGACGAGTTGCTCCATCGACTGGACCCGCCTCGAACTGCCGGCCGGGAGGATAGACTCCAGGAAGACGTCCGGGAGGCGGGCCTTGGGCGTCTTGTTGGCGAGAGGGAAGCGCATCAGGGGCTCGATGATCTCGCGCTCCACGCGCCGGCTCTCGGCCAGACCCTCGTAGTAGATGACGAGGGCCCGGGCGGTCGGCTTGGTGGGCAGGGTGACCTCGCGGAACACGAGGTCCTGGCTCAGCGGGTAGTGGAGGATGGCGGCCAAGCGCTCCACGGCCTTGTCGAGGTCCTCGGGGATGGGTTCGCCCTTGGGCGCGCCTTCGGGCTCCGGTGGTTTCCGGAGTTCGGGAGGGGCCGCGCTGGTCCGACGCGGGTCGCGCTCGCCCAGGCTGAACCGGACGGCATCCAGGTCGCGTTTGGGGTGCGTGAAAATGGAGCGAAGCCTCTTCCAGAGCGAGGTCACGACGGGTAGTCTCTCCCGCTCCACCCCGTGGCTACCCGGGCGGCTCGGCCCTCCCGACGCGCTGGGCGGCGACGGCCCCGAGGATGCAGAAGGCCGCGCCGATGTAGATGGCCAGGCTGGGGCCTGGCCCGCCGGCCAGTTTCCCGACCAGCGGCACGGCTATGGCGCCGGCCGCCCCGGAGAGTGAGCCCAAGGCGCCGACGACCCGGCCCCGGGTCTCCTCATCCGTCGCGTCGGCCCGGAGGGCGTCGTACCCGATGAAGGTGAACTGCACGGCCGCTCCCGTCACGGCGATGACCGCCAGGGCGACCCAGAAGGAAGGCGCCGCCAGGAAACCGACAAGGGAGACGCCCGTGAGGAGGAGGCCGAGGCTCACGCCGAGCCGCCCGCCCTTGCGGGCCAAGAACCGGCCCATGGCCACGCCGAGAACCGCGGCGAAGAGAGGGCCCGAGGCGTAAAGGATGTCGATCTGGGCCCCGGTGAAACCCAAGACGTCGTGAGCCAGGAGCGGGAGGAACGGTCCGTACAGCGTGAGGTTGATAGCGACCGAGACGGCGACGGCCGTGACGGTGAGCCAGGCCAGCCGGCCCCGAAAGAGCGCGGAAAGGCGGAAGCCCGCGGCCGGCCGGGGAGTGGCCAGGTCGCCGACGGGCCGGGAGGTGGCCGGGTCGCCGACAGACCGGGGCTGGGCCGGGCCGCCGACGGGCCGGGGAGTGGCCGCATCGCCGCCGTTTCCGGAGGGGCGGCTAAGGCTCTCCCGAAGCCAAAGCTGCCGGGCGATGGCTGAGGCCACGAAGACAGCGGCCGTCAGGCCGAAGAGAGCGGCCATGGGCAGGTACGGGAGGAGGAGCGCGCCCAGAATCGGCCCAAGACCGATACCCGCGGACGCCCAGAGTTCGAGATAGGCGAAAGCCTCCCCCCGCCGGTCGGCGGGCACCGACTCCGCGACGAGAGCCACGAAACTCGGCGCCTGGATTGCGCTACAGGCGGCCTGGGCGAACAGGGCCAGGGCGAGCGGGACCCACGAACGGCTCAAAGCGGCGGCGACGAAGGCCGCGGCCGCGACGAAGGTCGGCCAGACGATGAGGCGCTTGCGGCCGAACCGGTCGGCGAGGACACCTCCCGGAAGCTGCAGGAAGGCGTTGGCCGCGGCGATGAGGCCGTAGGCCAGACTCGCCTGGAAGTCCGAGGCGCCAAGTTCGCGGAAGAACAGCGCGAGGACCGGGTACCAGAGCATCTGGCCGGTAACGTTGGCCGCGGTGCTGAGGGACATGACCGCCACGTTTCCCCTGAAGACCGAGCGTGGGCGGGTCATTCCGTTCACCGTCCCTTCGGGCCCCGTGAGGCGGACCTGGAAGTCTATGGTGCGATTGGGGCATCCTAAGCCCCGGAGAGCGAGGAGTCCAGCCTGACGCTGCTCGAAGAACTCGAAGGCCTGATCCCCGGACTCGCCCGGTCGGGCTCGACCGAGGCCGTCTTCGGCCGTCCCATCGAGGCCGGAGGGGTCATCCTCATCCCGGTGGCCCGCTTGAGCCTCGGGGTCCTCGGTCTGGACGCCGCGGCCCGCTCCGGCTTGGGCGGCGGCCTCAGTCTCGAACCTGTCGCCGTCGTGACCATCCGCGACGGCAACGTGGGCGTGAAACGGCTGGACGCCCCGCGCCTAACCGGCGAGGACCGAGCCGGTTCAGGCCTTGACACCCTGGTCGAGACCATCCGGCCGCTCGTCCGGGCCGCCGTGGCCCGGGCCAACCCTCACCCGACCGTCACCGGCCGCCCCGCGGCTGGGCCCTCCGTCCCCGACCCCGGCCTCCGTTCATAGTTACGGAAGAACAGGAAGAAGAGCAGCGTAGCGACGACGTAGCAGACCGTGGTCATGGTGAAGGCCAGGGTGAAGCCTGACTTCTCCTGGAGGTACCCGGACACGATCGGCCCCAGCCCGCCCCGCCCGAGACTCCCCAGCATGACCGATAGGCTTGTCAGCGTGGCCCGCTGTTCGTCCCGCACGAGTTCGAGCCCGAAGGTCGTCTGCAGGGGTCCCGACATGTTCATCAGGGCGTTGCGCACGTAGTAGGCCACCACCACGGCCGGGAAACTGAACGAGTAGGCCAGGAGAAGAAGGAACGGGATGGAGGCGAGCTGCGTTCCGACGATGGTCCGGACGCGACCGAAGCGCTTGGCCAGGAGGGGTGAGACCAGGGTGGCCAGGGCGGTCACGATCGAGGAGAAGGCAAAGAGGATGCCGATGCTTCCTGGGTTGAGACTGAACCGCAGTCGGAAGAAGAGCTGAAAGAACACGACCATGGCCCCGGCGCCGAACGAGACGAGGGCCGCCGGGCCGAGAATCCTGGCGAAGAGGCCGACTTCCTGCCAACTCTTCGGGAGCGGCCACCGCCGCGCCGGGCCCTTGGCCGCCGCCCCATCGCCGTGCACCTGGCTCATGCGGAGAATCGGGAGCACCGCTATCAGGTTGAAGGACGCCCCGACCAGGAACGTAAGGCGGAGCGGCGCGGTGGACGCCGGAGGGACATGAAGAATTCCGGCCACGACCTCCGGCAGGAACCCGGCCAGGAGGCTGCCCAGGAAGCCGGAACCCATCATGAGCGCCTGCTGGACCGAGAAGAGAAAGACTCTCTCTTCCTTTGTCGAAATGGCCATCATCATCGGCGCGCCAAGGACCCACGACAGCGAGGCGCCCAGACCGCCGATGAGGGTGAAGGCGTAGAGGGCCGGGCGCACGGAACTCAGGCCCTGTCCGAGAGCGGCCAGGGCCGTGAGGATCGAGCCCGCGATGAGGAAGCGGCGGTACCCGTAGCGGTCGGCGAGCATCCCGATCGGCAGACCCACGACCAGGACAACGATGGCCGGGAAACCGTTCATCTGTCCGATGAAGCCCGGGCCGTAGCCGAGGCTGTTGAGATAGAGGTTGAAGGTGAGGTTGAAGGCGCTCCAGGCGACGGCGTTGAGGGCCGTGAAGGTGAGGAACCGGCGGGCGTTCGGGCTGAAGGAACGCACCGTCTGGAGGTAGTCCCGGATGAACGGCAACGAGCCCGACTCCCCTCTAGGTGCGGGGGAAGTTTCTACGGGGCGCGAAGCATCCCTGCGTGGATGGGCGATGTTCGGAGCGGGCCTCAGGGGCGGCCTCCGGGCCGGGCGAGTCCTCTTTCTCGCCGGCCAGAGACTGGCCTACAACGGCGGGCACGTCTCGGCGGCGGCCATCGCCTACTACGGGCTGGTCTCGCTGTTCCCGCTCGTCCTCCTCCTCCTCTCGGTCCTGGGCTTCGTCTTCCCGGTCACGGCCCTGGCGGAGCGGCTCGTCGCCTACGGGGCCGACCTCCTGCCCGGCCTGGGCGATTTCTTCCGTCAGAGCCTGGAGCAGCTGGTCCTCCACCGCGGGTCCCTGGGGCTGACGGCCCTGGTCACCCTCGTCTGGTCGGCCTCGGGCGCCTTCGCCAGCCTGAGCCGCACCCTCGACCTCGTCTGGGAAGGGCCGGTGAGGGCGCCGGCGTCGGTGGGTTTCTGGCGCCGGGTCCGGGCCGTCGGTGTCGTCGCCGGGGTGGGTATCCTCTTTCTCCTGTCGGTCCTGGCCACGACCTACCTGCGGCTGGCCGAGCGTGTCCAGGCGCTCCCCCGCGTCGGACCCTTCGGCCCGAACACGGTCATGGGGCTCCTGGGCGTGGCGCCCGTCCTGGTGACGGCCCTGGTCTTCCTGGCCATCTACGCCCTCATCCCGAGGCGGCCACCGCCCTGGCGGGCCCTGTGGCCGGGGACGGTCGTCGCCACGGGCCTGTTCGAACTGGCGAAGGGGTGTTTTGCCTGGTACGCCCTGCATCTCCAGGGGTACGCCTGGGTCTACGGCTCGGTGACCACGGCCATCGTCATGCTGGTCTGGTTCTACGTGGTGGCCCTGGTCGTCATCTACGGGGCCGAGGTCGGGGCCATCGCCGGCCTCAGTCCGGCGCCCGGTAGACCTGGACGACGTACCAGCCGTCCCCGGGGCGGGGTTGCTGCAAGTCCATGAGGTGGATGCCGTTCGGGCCGGCGTCCAGTTCCACGACCACGAGCCCGGCCTCTTCCCTTCCCTCCGTCACGCGGTAGCGGCCGACCTCGCCGCCACTCCAGGTCGCCCGCACGACCAGAGCCGGCGGCTGGCCTTCGAGTGAGCCCAACCAGAGTTCGCCCTCCGGACCGGACAGGCCCATGAGGCTCAGGGTGAAGTGGCAGGCCGGGCGGAGGACCTTCTCCGGCCAGGCCGTCCCGGCGGGGGCCTGTGCGTGGTCGGTGGCGGGCGGGAGCCGGTGGAGCTTGACCTGGACCGTCTGAGCATTGTCGAAGAAGGAGAAGTCCGGACCCCAGACGTCCTGGATGAAGGTGGCGACGGTGCGGCCGTAGGCGTTGATGAGGGCGAGGATGGCGAAAGCCGCGACGGCCGTGATGAGCCAGCGCCGGACGGCGCGGCCGGGGGCGCTGACGCGACCGGCAGGCCCGTCGCGACCGGCGGACCCGTTCGGCTCGTCCATCAAGCTCCCCCCTTACCTCG
>CALMHV010000001.1 GCA_937863905.1 uncultured Bacillota bacterium | reverse complement strand
TATTCGACAGACCCGGAGGCATCCCCTCCGGTGCGGGTCCCGGCCGCGGCCGCTCCGCCATCCCCCTCGTGGCAGGAAAGACCGAATCGGACAAGAACCCGGTTTCCGACAAGTCTGAAAATGGGGGTGCCGGTATGAGGAAGTTATGGCGGGTCATTGAGACCATCCTGGCTGTCGTTCTCGTTCTCGCCGTAGCCGGGGCCGGGGCGGCCTGGTATTTCGCCCGTTCCAGCCTCCCGGCCTACAGCGCCGCCCTCGCGCTGGAGGGGCTGGAGAACGAGGTAACCATCTACCGGGACAACTACGGGGTCCCGCACATCTACGCCCAAAGCCTCCACGACGTGTTCTACGCCCAGGGCTTCGTCCACGCCCAGGACCGCTTGTGGGAGATGGACCTGTCCCGGCGAGCCACGCAGGGGCGTCTCTCCGAGGTCTTCGGTTCCAGCTATGTGGACGCCGACCGCTTCCTGAGGACGATCGGCTTCTACCGGGCGGCCGAGGCGTCGCTCGCCGCCTATTCGCCCGAGGTGACAGCCGCGGCGCAGGCCTACGCCGATGGCGTGAACGCCTTCATCACCCGAGAAGGCGGCAAACTGCCCATCGAGTTCTCCGTCCTGGGCTACGAGCCCGACCCGTGGATTCCCACGGACTCGGCGGCCATCGGTAAGTACATGGCCTGGATCCTCGGGGACAACATGCAATCAGAACTCTTCTACCAGGCCGTCGTGGACAAGCTGGGGGCGGAGAAGGCCTCCAGCCTGTTCCCGGTCTACCCGGCGGACGGCCCGGTCATCACCCAGGTGCCGTACGCGGGCTTCGAAACCGCCTCCGAAGGGACGGTGGCCGGCGTCCCCGCGGCGACCGCCGCCGTTGCCGCCGTCACCGGTTCGTCGGCTGACGTGTCCGGCCTCCTCCGCCTCATGGAGGTCGCCACCGCCGCCCGCCTCGGCCTCCCGCCCGCGGAAGGGGCCGGTCTGGGTTCGAACAACTGGGCGGTGAGCGGCAATCTCACCCGGACGGGTAAGCCCCTCCTGGCCAACGACATGCACCTGGAGATCCAGGCGCCCTCCATCTGGTACCAGAACCACCTCTCCGCTCCGGACGGCTTCAACGTGACCGGGGTCATCTTCCCCGGGGTGCCCGGAGTCATCGTCGGGCATAACGAACGGATAGCCTGGGGCTGCACCAACACCGGCCCCGATGTCCAGGACCTCTACGTCGAGAAGGCCAACCCGGCCAACCCGCGGGAGTTCGAGTACGACGGCAAGTGGGAGCCGGCCCAGGTCTTCGCGGAGACGATCACGGTCAAGGGCCAGACCGAACCGGTGACCTTTGAGGTCCTGGTCACCCGGCACGGACCGATAATCTCGGGCGTCGTCTCGCCGCCGGAGGGCGAGGGAGAGGGCCTGAGCACGCCTCTGGCCCTGCGCTGGACGGCCCTGGACGCCACCAGCGAGCTGGCCGCCGTCATCGCCATGGACAAGGCCGCCAACTGGCAGGAGTTCAAGACCGCCCTCGAGCAGTTCCAGGCGCCCACCCAGAACTTCATCTTCGCCGACGTGGACGGGAACATCGCCTACCGGTCGAACGGTCGCATCCCCATCCGTTCGGCAGCGGCCCGCCAGGCCGGGAACGGGCTCCTGCCCGTCCCTGGTTGGAGCAGCGCCTACGAGTGGGAGTCCTTCATCCCCTGGGACATGCTCCCGACCCTCTACAACCCACCCTCCGGCGTCATCGTGACCGCCAACAACCGCGCGCCCGGCGACACCTACCCCTACTTCATCTCCTACGCCTGGGCCTCGCCCTACCGGGCGGCCAGCATCTGGCAGGAGCTCCGGGACCGCGACAACCTGGGTCCCGAGGACATGCAGGCCATCCAGAACGACTACAAGAACCTGCAGGCCACGCGTCTTGGCCCCGCCCTGGCCCAGGCCTTGGCGGGCGTGACGGCCTCGTTCACGACCAAGGAGAAGGCCGCCTGGGACGTCTTCACCGCGTGGGCGGCCGACAATCCCGAAGACCTGGCCGCAAGCCCCGGGCCGGCCATCTTCCACACCTTCTACCTTGAGGCCCTGCGGGCGACGTTCGCCGATGAACTCGGGGAAGGCCTCTACGGGAAATACCTTGAGGCCGGCTCCCCGACGAATACCTTCGACGCCATGCTCCTGGCCGGCACGTCGGGCTGGTTTGACGACGTGACGACCACGGACAAGACGGAAACCATGGCCGACACTCTGGCCGGGGCCTTCCGGGCCACGGTGGCCAAGCTCGACCAGCAACTCGGGGGTGAGCCCTCGACCTGGCGGTGGGGGAAGCTCCACACGGTGACCTTCGACCATCCGATGGGCAGCGTGTCCCTGCTCCGTCCGTTCTTCAACCGCGGCCCCTACGAGGCCAGCGGCAGCGGTGTCACGGCGGGGGCCATGGGCTTTGGCTCGTCGGGGTCGTTCGCCGTGGAGTCGGCAGCCCCGTGGCGCTTCGTGGCCGACCTCTCCGACCTCGCGCACTCCTTCGACGTCGTGGCCATCGGCATCTCGGGCCAGCCCTTCAGTTCCCACTACGCCGACCAGATGTCGATGTGGCTGGGCGGCCAGTACAAGGAGATGCTCTTTGACCGGGCGGAGATCGAGGCCGTCGACGG